>NZ_JBEZXZ010000021.1:0-72256 GCF_040638275.1 Actinoplanes sp. NPDC026623
GGCCGACCGGCTGCTCGACGAGGCCACCGCCGGCGGGGCCGACGCCGAGCTGCACGAGGCCCGCAAGGCCTACAAGCAGGCCCGGTACGCGGTCGAGATCTACTCCCCCGGCGCCGGCAAGCCCGGCAAGCGCCTGGTCAAGGGGCTGACCAAGCTGCAGGACGTGCTGGGCGGGCACCAGGACTCGGTGGTCGCCCGGGAGGTCCTGCGCGACGTGGCCCGCACCGCGCCGGACGCCTTCGGCTACGGCGTCCTCTACGCCCGGCAGGAGCAGGTGGGCGAGGCGACCCTGCGCGACCTGCCGGCCGCGATCAAGGCTTCGCGGCGCAGGAAGCTGCGGGCCTGGCTAGGCTGACCAAAACCCGCCGTGTTGGGTAAGTAGGGGCTCATGACTGACCAGAACGGGCACCAGTGGGATGCCGAGCTGATCACGGTTCCCTACCACGGCCCGATCGCCGAGCTGGCAGGCTACCGGGTCGCGGACGACGATGACGACGACCCGGTGCTGCTCAACGCCGACGGCACCCCCGTCGACACCTGGCGCGAGGACTACCCCTACGACTCCCGGATGCCGCGCTCCGAATACGACCACGACAAGCGGCTGCTGCAGATCGAGCTGCTGAAGCTGCAGAAGTGGTGCAAGCGCACCGGCGAGCGGATGGTGCTCCTCTTCGAGGGCCGCGACGCCGCCGGCAAGGGCGGCACGATCAAGCGGTTCATGGAGCACCTCAACCCGCGCGGCGCCTCCGTCGTGGCGTTGGAGAAGCCGAGCGAGCGCGAGAGCAGCCAGTGGTATTTCCAGCGCTACATCAGCCACCTGCCGGCGGCCGGCGAGCTCGTGCTCTTCGACCGGTCCTGGTACAACCGGGCCGGCGTCGAGCGGGTCATGGGCTTCTGCACCCGCGTCGAATACCTCGAGTTCATGCGCCAGGCACCGGACCTGGAGCGGATGCTGGTGCGCTCGGGGATCAACCTGATCAAGTTCTGGTTCTCGGTGTCGCAGGGCGAGCAGCGCACCCGCTTCGCGATCCGCCAGGTCGACCCGGTCCGGCAGTGGAAGCTCTCGAAGATGGATCTCGAGTCGCTGGACAAGTGGGGCGACTACACGGAGGCCAAGGAGGCGATGTTCTTCTACACGGACACCGCCGACGCGCCGTGGACCGTGGTGAAGAGCAACGACAAGAAGCGGGCCCGGCTGGAGGCGATCCGGTACGTGCTCAACCGCTTCGACTACGACGACAAGGACACCGGGAACGTCGGCGTCCCGGACCCGCAGGTCGTGGGCCCCGCGTCCCTGGCGGTCGAGGGCACCGAGATGTCCCCGCGGGTATTCCCCCGGCTCTAGTGACCTTTAAATCGTTGTCGCGCCGCCGTCGGAGTGGTTAACGTGGCCGTACACGTGAAGGGAGGTGGTCCGAAGTTGTATAGCAACGGGACTCGTGAGGTGGCTGTCCGCTAGCCGCTGTCCTTGACAGCTTCGTAAGCACGTCGAGACCGTGTGGCAGCGGTGCGGCGAATATCAGGTAGCCACCCGACCCCCGGGGATCCGGCCCAGTCCGACCGGACCGCGTTACGCGCGGAAGTCCCCGGGGGTCGCTTCATGTCCGAGGTGAACATGCGCGAGCTCATCGCCCTCGGCACCGCGAGCCAGGTGCCGACCCGGCACCGGAACCACAACGGTTACCTGCTGCGCTGGGACGACGAGGTCATCCTCTTCGACCCGGGCGAGGGCACCCAGCGCCAGATGCTGCTGGCCGGGCAGGCCGTCACGCCGCTGCGCCGGGTCTGCATCACCCACTTCCACGGCGACCACTCGCTCGGCCTGCCCGGGATCATCCAGCGGATCTCGCTCGACAAGGTCCAGCACCCGGTCTTCATGCACTTCCCGGCCGGCGGCCGGGAGTATTTCGACCGGCTCCGGCACGCCACCAGCTTCTACGACGTCGCCGACATCCGGCCGGCCCCGGTCTCCGACGGCTTCGTCGCGGAGACCTCGGCGGGCCCGCTCACGGCCCTGCCGCTGCGCCACTCGATCGAGACCTACGGCTACCGCCTGGCGGAGCCGGACGGCCGCCGCATGGTCCCGTCACTGCTCGCCGCGCACGGCGTCACCGGGCCGATGATCAGCGAGTTGCAGCGCACCGGCGTCGTCGGCCGGGTCACCCTCGACCAGGTCAGCGCGCCCCGGCCGGGCCAGCGGTTCGCCTTCGTCATGGACACCGGCATGTGCGACAACGTGTTCCGGCTGGCCGAGGGCGCCGACCTGCT
Organism: Actinoplanes sp. NPDC026623; assembly: GCF_040638275.1. Taxonomy (NCBI): domain Bacteria; kingdom Bacillati; phylum Actinomycetota; class Actinomycetes; order Micromonosporales; family Micromonosporaceae; genus Actinoplanes; species Actinoplanes sp. NPDC026623. Next base: position 2,269 of record NZ_JBEZXZ010000021.1, read on the forward strand.
GGTCATCGAGTCGACGTTCCTGGCCGAGGACGCCGCGATGGCCGCGCAGGTCGGCCACCTGACCGCGGGCCAGGCCGCGTCGGTGGCCCGGCAATCGGGCGTACGCACGCTGGTGCTCACCCACTTCTCCCAGCGGTACGCGGACGGCGCGCGCTTCCTCGACGAGGCCCGGGCGGAGTTCAACGGCGACATCGTGCTCGCCGAGGACCTGCTGCGGGTGCCGGTTCCGCCCAGGTTAGGTTCGTCCCATGACCGTACGTCTGCGTCCCGCCGCTGACGGCGACATGCCCGCCATCGGCGCCCTGCACTACCACTCGCGGGTGACCGCGTACGCCGGGATCCTCTCCCCCGACGCGCTGGCCTACGGCACGCCCGAGGCGCTGGGCGAGTGGTGGGCGGAGCGGTGGCGCTGGGAGCGGGACACGCACCGGCTGACGGTCGCCGTCGACGGCGTGATCCTGGCGGGCTTCACCTACCTGGGCCCGAGCGAGCAGGACGGCGAGGCCGAGCTGTATGCGATCCACGCCGACCCGGCCTACGTCGGCACCGGCGTCGGGCTGCTGCTGATGCGCGACGCGCTGCCCGCGCTCGCCCTGATCGGCGACCGGGCGGTGCTGTGGGTGCTCGACGCCAACGCCCGCGCCCGGCGCTTCTACGAGCGCGGCGGCTGGGTCGCCGACGGGGCCACGCGTACCGGTCCGATCGGCGGGGAGCCGGTGTTGCAGCGCCGGTACGGGCGGCGGACCGCCGGGGTGGTGGGCGGGAGTGCATGACCGAGTGAATGCGGGGGAACCTGTGGTCACGCACTCCCGCCAACCGCGCCCGCCCGAACCGGATTAGCGCCTGGCCGGAGGCGCCGACCGGCGGAGGCGTGCCGGTCGAAACGGTTCTTGGGCGGGTCCGGGCGCGGGACGCCGGTGTGCTGGCGGGGCACAGCGACATCACCGCAGTCAGACGTCGGCCGATCCGAATGGCTCGGTTTCTTGCCGGGGGACGGTCAAGCTACCGGCCGACGTCAGTGGTCTTCAGATAAAGACGTTGCATGGGTTTCCGCCGCGGGCGGGCTCAGTCGAAATAGCCTCGGTTCAGTTCGTCGTTCTTCGGGGTCGCCCGCCGGAGCCGGTTGTCGTCGAGGCCGAGCCGGACGCCCGGCATCCCGCGGAGGCTGTTCAGGTCGTGCCGCAGCGTCCAGGCCTCCCGCCACGGCCGGCGGGCGGCGAGGTCGGCGCGCTCGGCGAGGCGACGGGGCGCGCAGGGCCACCGCCATCCACACCAGACACAGTTACCGTCATGGCCGGCCTCGGCATGCCGGCTGAGCATCCGCTGGGCGTCGTCCCAGAGCAGACGGTCCACAATGTCGGCCGGTACTGCCTGCTCCACGCTGACCATTCACCCCCACCCTCCCGTCCGGCTGGCTGACTCTGTTACTCATACAACCCCCGCCCGCCGACCAGCGGTCGGACTGTCTGTGCGACCTTCGCGACTATCTGTGACCATCACTGTTCGCCATCAGCGGACGCCGCACGGGCATCAATGGGTGGCGGCCCGATGTTCTGCAGGGCATGGATACCGAACACACGGGTATCGAGGCCGAGGCGCTCGATGCCTACAGCCGGGTCGTGACCGGCGTCGCCGCCGCCCTGCTGCCGTCCGTCGCGGCCCTGACCATCCGCACCCCGCGCGGCGACGGCGCGGGCTCGGCGGTCACCTTCACCGACGACGGATTCCTGCTCACCAACGCCCACGTGGTCGCCGGCGCGACCGGCGGCACCGCCGACTTCGCCGACGGCACCGAGACCAGGTTCGACGTGATCGGCGTCGACTCGCTCTCCGACCTGGCCGTCGTCCGGGTGCACAACCCGGGCGCGCGCTCGGCGCCGCTGGGCGACGCCGACGGCCTGCGCATCGGCCAGCTGGTCGTCGCGGTCGGCAACCCGATGGGCCTGGCCGGGTCCGTCACCGCCGGCGTCGTCTCGGGGCTGGGCCGCTCGCTGCCGGCCCGCGACGGCCGCCGGGTCCGCATCATCGACAACGTCATCCAGACGGACGCGGCGCTGAACCCGGGCAACTCGGGCGGCGCGCTGGCCGACTCCACCGGCACCGTCGTCGGCATCAACACCGCGGTCGCGGGCTACGGCCTCGGCCTGGCCGTGCCGATCAACAGGACCACCCGGCACATCATCGGCGAGCTGGTGACCTCGGGCCGGGTCCGGCGGGCCTGGCTGGGCGTCGCCGGGGTGCCCGTGCCGCTGCCGCCGCCGGTCGCCGGGCGGCTGAGCCAGAAGCTGGGCCTGCGGGTGGTCGAGGTGGTGCCGGGCAGCCCGGCCGGCACGGCGGGCATCTACCTGGGCGACATCCTGATCACCGCGGGCGGCGAGCCGGTGCAGTCCGTGCAGGCCCTGCAGCGGCTGATGCTGGGCCCGGCGATCGGCACCGACCTGCCGATCACGGTGCTGCGCAGGAACGCCTTCGTGGACGTCGTCACGGTTCCCGCCGAGCTGTCATAGCGCCCCGGCCCGCTCGCAAATGACGCGAACGGGCCGGCTTGCGTGGCTTCGGAGCTCAGGACAGGTGGGCGAGCAGGTCCTGCCTGGTGAGTACGCCGGCCGGCTTGCCGTCGACGAGCACCATCGCGGCGTCCGCGTTCTCCAGCAGCGCGACCGCCGCGCTCACGGGCTGCCCGCCGCCGATCATCGGCAGCGGGTCGCCCATGTGCCGCTCGATCGTGTCGTGCAGGTGCGCGGCCCCGGTGAACAGCGCGTCCAGCAGCGCCTTCTCCGCGATCGAGCCGGCCACCTCGCCCGTGACGACGGGCGGCTCGGCCTTGAGCACCGGCAACTGGCTGACGCCGTATTCGCGCATGTAGTCGATCGCGTCGCGGACCGTCTCGGTCGGGTGCACGTGGATCAGCGGCGGCATCGCGCCGCTCTTGGCGTCCAGCGCCGCCGCCACCGTGGCCTCGCCGCCGTCGGTGGTGAGGAAGCCGTAGCGGGCCATCCAGGTGTCGTTGAAGATCTTCGACAGGTAGCCGCGGCCGCCGTCCGGCAGCAGCACGACGATCACGTCGTCCGGGCCGGCCCGGCGGGCCACCTCGAGGGCGGCGACCACGGCCATGCCGCAGCTGCCGCCGACCAGCAGGCCCTCCTCGCGGGCCAGCCGGCGGGTCATGTCGAAGGAGTCCGAGTCGGACACCTCGATGACCTCGTCGCAGATGCCCCGGTCGTAGGTCTCGGGCCAGAAGTCCTCGCCGACGCCCTCGACCAGGTACGGCCGCCCGGTGCCGCCGGAGTAGACGGATCCCTCGGGGTCGGCGCCGATGACGCGCACCTCGCCGTGCTCCTTGAGGTATCTGCCGACGCCGGTGATCGTGCCGCCGGTGCCGACGCCCGCGACGAAGTGGGTGATCCGGCCCTCGGTCTGCTTCCAGAGCTCGGGGCCGGTCTCCTCGTAGTGCGAGCGGGGGTTCGCCGGGTTGCTGTACTGGTCGGGCTTCCAGGCGCCGGGAATGTCCCGGGCCAGCCGGTCCGAGACGTTGTAGTACGAGCGCGGGTCCTCGGGCGCCACCGCGGTCGGGCAGACCACCACCTCGGCCCCGTACGCCCGCAGCACGTTCTGCTTGTCCTCGCTGACCTTGTCGGGGCAGACGAAGACGCATTTGTAACCACGCAGCTGCGCGACCAGCGCCAGCCCGACACCGGTGTTGCCGCTGGTCGGCTCGACGATCGTGCCGCCCTCCCGGAGCAGCCCCGCCTTCTCGGCGTCCTCGATCATGCGCAGCGCGATGCGGTCCTTGACCGAGCCGCCCGGGTTCATGTATTCGACCTTGGCAAGCACTGTCGCTGCTATGCCCTCGGTGACGTTGCGCAGCCGGACCAGGGGGGTGTCCCCGATGATGTCGACGACATTGTCGTAGTACCGCACGTCGCTGTGCCCTTCTGGGTGCTGACCTGTACCGCGTCAGCCTACGGCTCAGCCGGCGACGGATCCGGGCAGGACGGCATCACGCTGTTTCTCCCACTCGAGGAAACGCGCGGTCTCGGCGAGCACCGCACCCGCCAGCCACGTGATCATCACGGCGTCGTCGGCCAGTCCGAAGACGAACAGGAACATCTCCGGCACCACGTCGACGGGCGAGACCACGTACGCCGTCGCGGCGGCCATCATCGCCAGCCTCGTGCCACCGTCGTAATGACCCTTTGCGGTGGCTTTGAGCATCCGGGGCAGCGCGGCGAGCCGCTTGCCGATCGACGGGCCGCCGCGGGCCCCTGACGTCAGGGCCTTCGCGAGCGCCGTGAACGCGGCGGTACGGTGCAGTGTCTTGGCCATGTCGTCCCCTTTCCCTGCTATCAGCATGACGGCTATGCGCCAGGGGTACCCGCTCGCCGGGGTGTTCAGACGGTTGTCGCATGTGCGCGTTAGCCTCGAAGACCCCACCATCGCCGGCGGCCGGGCCCCCACCCATGGCTGACGGGCAGTTCCCACCGAGCGAGAGCGAGGGAGAGCGTGGCTCAGGTGCGCAGTTTGACGGAGGCGGACCGCCGGCGACTGCGGCGGGCCGGCCGGATCGTCGGCGCCGTCACCGGCGCCGCCGCGGGCCTCACGGTCCTTTCCGCCGGCGTGCTGCTGCGGCAGGCCGCGGGCGTCCGCAGGATCATTCCCATGGCCGAGGCGCCGCCGCCCCGCGGCGACGGCATCTACGGCCCCAAGTTCCCCGGCCGCCCGCTGAGCATGGTCATCCTCGGCGACTCCTCCGCGGCCGGTTACGGCGTGCACCGCCCACGGGAGACCCCCGGCGCGCTTTTGGCCACCGGCGTCTCCCGGCGGCTGCGCCGCCCGGTCCGGCTGCACCGGCTCGCCGTGGTCGGCTCGATGTCGTCGGGGCTGCCCTACCAGGTGGACGCCGCCCTGGAATACGCCCCGGAGGTCGCCGTCATCCTGGTCGGCGGCAACGACGTGACCCACTTCTCGGCCAACACCACGGCCGTGCGCCATCTGAGCGACACCGTGCGCCGGCTGCGCGCTGTCGGCTGCAAGGTGGTCGTCGGCACCTGCCCCGACATCGGCGCGATCCAGCCGATCAAGCCGCCGCTGCGCTGGCTGGCCCGCCGGTGGAGCCGGCAGCTCGCGGCCGCGCAGACCGTCGCGGTGGTCGAGGCCGGCGGCCGGACGGTGTCCATCGGCGACCTGCTCGGCCCGGCGTTCGCGGCCGACCCGGTCCGGATGTTCGGCTCCGACCGCTTCCACCCCTCGGTCGAGGGTTACGCCCGGGCGGCCGCGGTCATGATGCCGACCCTGATGGCGGCCCTCGGCGAGGACGACCGGGTGTCGGGCGTCGGCCCCGACGGCGTGCGCAGCCTGCCCGAGGCGGCACACGAGGCGGCCCGCGCCGCCGGCACCGAGGTCAGCCCGGTCGAGGTCGACGGGCTCGAACGCGGTCCCGCCGGTCGCTGGGCGCAGCTGCGCCGGCACCCCTGGTTCGGCGAGCCGCGCCTGCGCTTCGGCCACCGCGCGGCCCGGCCCGAGCCGGAGAAGGGGCGTGTTGAGAGCGCGTCCGGCCGGTCGGCCGCGGGCGCCGTAGGGTGGACACCTGAGGATCATCAAGCAGCCGTCGACTGACGGATCTACTGCGGCAGGGGGCGACATGACGGGCCTGGCGGGACGGATCGGCAGGGCGACGGCGGCCACTCTGTTCGCCGGCGCCGTCGGGGGTGTCGCGCTGCTGGCGGGCGAGGCGATCGCGGCCCGCACCCGGCGTTACGCCAAACCGACAATGGGCCTGGCCCTGCGCACGTCGATGGGCCCGTCCGCGGCGCCCCAGCTGCGGCTCGTCCTGCTCGGCGACTCGGCCGCGATCGGCGTCGGCGTGGAGTGGCTGTCGGAGACGGTCGGCGGCCAGCTCGCCCGGCTGCTCGCCGACGGCCCTCCCGGTGCCGGCCGGCGGCACGTGCTGCTCTCCAGCGTCGGCGTGGCCGGCTCCCGGTCGGCCGACCTGGCCACCCAGGTGGCGCGGGCCCTGCTGGGCGACCGGCCCGACGTGGCCGTGGTGCTGATCGGCGCGAACGACGCTACCGGCCTGCACAGCCCCGAGGAGTCCGGCTCGCACCTCGGCGACGCCGTGCGCCGGCTGCGCGAGGCGGGCGTCCACGTCGTCGTCGGCACCTGCCCGGACCTGGGCGCGGTCCGCTCGATCGCGCCGCCGCTGCGCCAGCTCACCGGCTGGATGGGCCGCCGGGTGGCCCGGGCGCAGATCGCCGCGGTGACCGCCGCGGGCGGCGTCGTGGTGGACCTCGCCGGCGAGACGGGCGCGGTGTTCCGGGCGGACGCGGGGACCCTCTGCTACGACGGCTTCCACCCCTCGGCGGACGGCTACCGGGTGTGGGCGCACGCCCTCTTCCCGGCGGTGCTCGACGCGGCCCAGGCCGCCGGCCGCCGCACCTCCCTCGAATAAGTCGGACATTTCGGTGTGACGAAGTATTGCTTCCCCGGTAAGTTACCGGCGCGTTAACGTGGGTCACATGCCGGAAGCTGTCATCGTCGCCACTGCCCGCTCTCCCATCGGCCGCGCCTTCAAGGGCTCGCTGAAGGACCTGCGCCCCGACGACCTCGCCGCCACGATCGTCGATGCCGCGCTGAGCAAGGTTCCCCAGCTGGACCGCACCTTGATCGAGGATCTCTACCTCGGCTGCGGCCTGCCCGGCGGCGAGCAGGGCTTCAACATGGCCCGGGTGGTCGCCACCCTGCTCGGCCTGGACGGCCTGCCGGGCGCGACCGTGACGCGCTACTGCTCCTCGTCGCTGCAGACCACCCGGATGGCCTTCCACGCGATCAAGGCCGGCGAGGGCGACATCTTCGTCTCGGCCGGCGTCGAGACGGTGTCCCGCTTCGGCCGCGGCAACTCCGACAGCCTGCCGCCCGAGGCGCAGGCCCTGGTCGGCGGCGGCTGGGAGAACCCGAAGTTCGCCGAGGCCCGCGACCGCACCACCGCGGCGGCGAAGAACGGCGGGGTGTGGCACGACCCCCGCGAGGACGGCCTGCTCCCGGACATCTACCTGGGCATGGGCTACACCGCGGAAAACCTGGCCCAGGCCTACGACGTGAGCCGCGCGGACATGGACGAGTTCGGCGTGCGCAGCCAGAACCTGGCGGAGAAGGCGATCGCGGACGGCTTCTGGGAGCGCGAGATCACCCCGGTGACCACTCCGGACGGCCGGGTCGTCTCCGCCGACGACGGCCCCCGCCCGGGCGTCACGATGGAGGCGGTCACCGGCCTGAAGCCGGTCTTCCGCCCGGACGGCCGCATCACGGCCGGCAACTGCTGCCCCCTGAACGACGGCGCGGCAGCCGTGGTCATCATGAGCGACACCAAGGCCCGCGAGCTGGGCATCACGCCGCTGGCCCGGGTCGTCTCCACGGGCGTGACGGCCCTGTCGCCGGAGATCATGGGCCTCGGCCCGGTCGAGGCCTCCAGGCAGGCCCTGAAGCGCGCGGGCATGACCATCGACGACGTCGACCTGGTCGAGATCAACGAGGCCTTCGCGGCCCAGGTGATCCCCTCCTACCGGGAGCTGGGCATCCCGCTGGACAAGCTGAATGTGAACGGCGGCGCGATCGCGGTCGGCCACCCGTTCGGCATGACCGGCGCCCGGATCACCGGAACGCTGCTCAACTCGCTCGACTGGCACGACAAGAGCATCGGCCTCGAGACGATGTGCGTCGGCGGCGGCCAGGGCATGGCGATGGTGCTCGAGCGTCTGAGCTGACGCTCCCCGCAATCCTCCGCCGGGTCCGACTGCCTTGAAAGGCGTCGGGTCCGGCGGACTTCATTCCGGCGCCCGCCGGCGCTCAGAGGCCCGCGCGGGTCGCGGAGATCGCCTCGGCGGCGGCGGCCAGCGTCTCCTGCCGCGGGCCGGCCGCCAGCAGGTCGTCGGCCATGACCCGGAGCTGGTCCGCGAGGATCGTGTCCGCCAGGCGTGGCACCGGCCGCCCGGGCCGGTTCTCCGCCGCGGCGCCGAGGTCGGCGAGGCTCTGCACCAGGCCGAATACCAGCTCTCCGCGGGTGCCCGCCGAGGCCGCGGCCCCACCCCAGCGCGCGGTCTCCCAGTGGCCCACCTGGGCCAGCAGCCCCCGCATCGCCGCCTGAAAGTCGTCCACTCGGCGACCCTACCCGGGCACGAAAAGGGGCAGCGCCCGGGCCGCGGAAAGGCGGCCGGGCGCTGCCGGGTCAAAGCTGGGCGCGACGGTCAATCATCGCCTTGTAGGAAGCTCAGCAGGCGCAGCATCTCGAGGTACAGCCAGATCAGGCTGACCAGGATGCCGAACGCCGCCATCCAGGAGTAGCGCTGCGGCAGTCCCAGCCGAACGCCCTCCTCGACCTCGTTGAAGCTGAGGATGAAGCTGAGCGCCGCCACCACGATGCAGACCACGCTGAAGGCGATGCCGAGCGCGCCGTTGCTACGCAGGCCCGTCGAGAAGCCGAAAAGCGACAGGACGAAGTTGATGAGCATGACCGCGAAGAGGCCGGACATCACCGCGTACATGCCGCGCTGGAACTTCGGGGTGGCCCGGATGGCCTTGATGCGGTAAAGCACGGCCATCGTGAAGAAGACGCCGAAGGTCGCGATCACCGCCTGCAGGACGATGCCCTCGTAGCCGAGGACCTGCTCGTACGACTTGCTGACCAGGCCGACGAAGGCGCCCTCGACCACCGCGTACGTGATGACCAGCGCCGGATGCGCCATCCTGGAGAACGAGATGATGAGGCCCAGGACGAGGCCGACCATCGCCGCGCCGATCCAGGCGATGCCGAGCAGCGAGTCCGGAACCAGGTTCCAAGCCGCGACGGCCGAGACGCCGGTGAGGCCGAGCAGCGCCACGGTCTTGACGACCACGTCGTCGACCGTCATCGGTTGCACGGCCGGCGGTACCAGATATCCCTCGGCCGTCGGGTACGGCTGGCCGTAACCCGGCTGACCGGCGGCCGGCCCGTACGGTCCGGCCGGGGCGTGCCCAGCCGACCGCTCCCGCTCGGCGGCTTCGCCGAGGCGCGAAAGCACCGGGTTGGAAGTTCTCACTGTGTCCAGCCTCCCTTTGAGGTTGAGGCACGTAGGGGCGTGCCGTACCAGGGTAAACGCATGGCTGGCCCGGCCGCGCGCCGTGATCGCTGTGAGCAGCCTGTGAACGTGAGCCGACAGCGACAACAAGAGTGCCCGGGGCGGGTCTCGAACCCGCACGCCTTTTGGGGCAGCCGCTTTTAAGGCGGCCGTGTCTGCCGTTCCACCACCCGGGCGGGATGCTCTGCTGCTCACCGTAGCCGGTGCGCGCCGCCCGGCAGAACGCCGGACCGGGCGGACGCGTCAGCGGTCAGCGGGCGCCGGCACCCGCCGGCTCGGCCTTGCGCTCGTCACCCAGCGGCGGCGTCACATGCGTGAACTCCTCGCGGGGCGCGTGCAACTGGCCCAGCGAGATGACCTCGCGCTTGAGCACGAAGGCCAGCGTCCAGTCGGCCAGCACCCGCACCTTGCGGTTGAACGACGGGATGCGGCTCATGTGGTAGGTGCGGTGCATGAGCCAGGCCGGCAGGCCCTTGAGCTTGATGCCGTAGATCTTCGCCACGCCCTTGTAGAGGCCGAGGCTGGCGACGCTGCCCGCGTACTTGTGCTTGTAGTCCTTCGGGGTGGACCCGATGACCACCGCGCGAATGTTGTCGGCCAGCTGCGACGCCTGCCGGACCGCGTGCTGCGCGCTCGGCGAGCACCAGGCGCCCGGGTTGGCCAGGTCGGGGACCTGGGCGCAGTCGCCCGCGCTCCACGCGCCGTCGAGGACCGTGTCGCCGTCGACGATCTGCAGGGTGGGGATGCAGGTCAGGTGCCCGCGCGGGCCGCGCGGCAGGTCGGTGTTGTCGAGCATCGGCGACGGCTTGACGCCGGCCGTCCAGACCAGGGTCTCGGCACGGAAGCTGTCGCCGTCGGAGAGCTTGATGACGCGGTCGGCGCACGACTCCAGCCGGGTCTCCAGGCGCAGGTCGATGCCGCGCTGGTCGAGCTGCCGGGCCGCGTAGGCGCCCATGTCGGGGCCGACCTCGGGCAGGATCCGGTTGGTCGCCTCGACCAGGACGAAGCGGACCTCGTCCTGGCGCAGCTCGGGGTAGTACTTCAGGGCGTCGCGGACGACGTCCTCCATCTCGGCGAGCGCCTCGATGCCCGCGTAGCCGCCGCCGACGAAGACGAAGGTCAGCGACGCCTTGCGCACCTCGATGTCCGGGGTGGTGGCGGCGACGTCGAGCCGGTCGAGGATGTGGTTGCGCAGGTAGATGGCCTCGCCGATGGTCTTGAAGCCGATGCCGTTCTCCCGCAGGCCCGGGATGGGCAGGGTGCGCGACACCGAGCCCGGCGCGACGATGACGTGGTCGTAGGCGATCTCCTTGACCGGGCCCTCGATCGGCTGGACGGTGACCGTCTTGCGGGCGTGCTCGATCTTGGTGACCTCGCCGGACACGATCCGGCAGCGCTTGAGCTCACGGCGCAGCGGCACCACCGAGTGACGCGGGGAAATGTTTCCCGCCGCGGCCTCCGGCAGGAACGGCTGGTAGGTCATGTGCGGCTGAGGATCGATGACGATCACTTCAGCCTGGCGCGAGCTGAGCTTCCTCGACAGGCGCAGTGCGGCGTAAAGCCCCACGTGACCTGCCCCTACGACGACGATCCGCTGCGGTTTCACGGATTCCATTGTCCAGATAAGGGCGCCCCGATGCCTCGCTCTGTGACCAATGACAACCCGTTAGTCAAGCACCGTAACAAACAAGTTTCGGTTTCATTTCGCAGGCAACGTCGGGTTGCCTGATCGTCACGCTCGGCGCAACATCCTGGCCAGCAGCAGGGTCGTGCCGACGGCCGCACCGAGCCCCACCAGGGTGGCGATCACGAACGGGTCTCCGGCCAGCTCGGCGGTGAGGCCGAGCGCGATCACCGTCAGCACGGCGGAGATCAGGACGACCAGCAGGGCGCGGGCCAGCCAGGTGGCGACCACGTCGGCGTTGACGATCGCGTCGTGCGGCAGCACGGCGGCGAGCGCCGCGAGCGTATGCCCCAGGTAGAGCAGGGTCGCGATGCTGAGCACCCGCCAGAGCGCGACCCGGGCGTCGCCACCGGTGGTGTCGAGGATCCAGCCGCCCACCACCACCAGGATCGCGAAGGTGACCCCGCGGCCCCGGGGCGCGAACGCGGGGTAGGCCGCGACGAGGCCGAGCGCCACCACGTAACGGCTCGCCACCACCCCGGAGGGCCAGGCGACGGTCATCGCCGCGAAGAACACCAGGCCGAGGCCGCACCGGACCATCAGGGGCAGCGGCGTGGCCCGGGCCACCGCCCTGCGCGTCCGCTCGATCCGCCGGTTGACGCCGTCCAGCATCTCAGCGCCCCCGGGGTGCGGAGGCGAGCCGGGACACGTCGCGCAGCACCAGGTCGAGGCTTCCGGTCCCGGCCCAGGTCACCACGGGTACGCCGTGCTCGCGCAGGCGGCCGAGGACGTTCTCGCGCTCCATCCGCCACAGCCGGGTGGCCAGCGGCGTCAACGGTCCGCGGATCGGCGGCGCGGCGCCGGCCGGGAGCGTGTCGACGGCGACCGTGTAACGCCCCGACTGGGTCAGCCCGGCCAGCATGTCGGCCGAGCGCGGGTCGACGAGCGGGGTCAGCACCACGACGAGCGCGTCCGGCGACACGTGGTGCGCGCCGAAGACGTGCTCGTGCGGGCCCTGGACGCCGCCGGTGTCGGCGCGCACGTCGAGCAGCCACTCGAGCACCGTCAGATATTGCCGCCGGCCGGTCGCCGGCCGCAGCCTGCGGGCGGACGAGCCGTACTCCAGCAGCGACACCCGGTCGCCGCGCTGCAGGTAGTGCTCCGCGATGGCGGCGGCCGCCCGCACGGTCGTGTCGAGCACCGAAGCCCGGCCCTTGACCCCCTCGGACGTGCCGGCCTCGCCGAGCACGTCGAGCAGGAGCAGCACCTCGGCGTCGCGGTCCGAGAGCGTCGAGGCCACGTGCAGGTCGCGGGTGCGCAGCGACACCCGCCAGTCGATGCGGCGCAACCGGTCGCCGGGCGCGAACGGGCGCACCCCCGCGAGCTCGCCGCCCTCGCCGGGGCGCCGCGAACGATGGTTGCCGACCAGGCCGGCCGCCGCGGGCATCGCCTCGGTGGCCGCGAACGGCTCGGTCTCGGGGAAGACGCGCACGCCGCGGGGCGGCGTGACGACCGGCCGGCAGGCGAGCAGGCCGCCGCAGGCCGCGACCCGGGCGGCGGCGGGCCCGACGTCGTGCCGGCCCCAGCGCAGCGCAGCGCCCGGCAGCTCGACGCCGGTCCAGCCGTCCGGGGCGACGGTGATCGCGAACGGCCGGTCGGCGTTCTCCAGCTCCAGCCACGGCGAGGTGCGGGCGCGCACCACGACCAGGTCGTAGGTGATCACGTCGGGGTTCGCAACGGTCAGCCCGGCCGCGACCCGGCCGCCCTCGACCACGTGCTCCTCGTCCGCGTCGATGGTCAGCTCGGGCGCGGAGCGCGGCATCCGGCGCAGGCCGATGGCCGCGCCGACGGCGAACGGCGCCGCGAGCAGCACCAGGTCGACCCGGCCCAGCGCCACACCCAGCACCAGCAGCAGGCCGGTCAGCAGAACCGTGCGGCCGAGCGCCCGGGTGGGCACCCAGGCCGGCGCCGCCCACGCCTCCTCGGCCGCCGCCACCCCGGCGGGTACGGCGGCACGCAGCGGCGGCGGCTCCATGAGCGTCACTGTTCGGCGTACCCGCCCGCGTACGTGGGCAGGGCACCGCTGGCCGGCGCCGGCACCGCCTGCAGCACCTCCTGGACCACGAACGACGGGTCGACGCGGCGCAGCCACATCTCCGGCCGCAGCGTGATCCGGTGTGCGAGCGCGGGCACCGCCACGTCCTTGACGTCCTCGGGCACCACGTAGTCGCGGCCGGCCATGACCGCCCGGGCCCGGGCCAGCAGCAGCAGCGCCAGCGAGCCGCGCGGCGACGAGCCGACCAGCGCCGAGGCGTGCTCGCGGGTCGCGGAGGTCAGCGCCACGATGTAGCGGCCGATCGAGTCCTCGACGGCGACCTGCTCGAGGGCGGCCTGCATGGCCATCAGCCGCCGGGCGTCGACCACGGGCGCGAGCTGCGCGTCCTCCTGGCGGCGGGACATCCGGCGGCGCAGCACCTCCCACTCCTCGTCCCGGGTCGGGTAGCCGAACGAGACCCGCAGCATGAAGCGGTCCAGCTGGGCCTCCGGCAACGGGTACGTGCCCTCATACTCGATCGGGTTGGCGGTGGCCAGGACGTGGAACGGCGGGTCCAGCCGGTAGGTGACGCCCTCGACCGAGACCTGCTTCTCCTGCATGGCCTCGAGCAGGGCGGCCTGTGTCTTCGGCGGCGTCCGGTTGATCTCGTCGGCGAGCAGCATGTTCGTGAAGACCGGGCCGGCGCGGAAGGCGAAGTCGCCCTTGCGCTGGTCGTAGAGGAAGGACCCGGTGACGTCGGCCGGCAGCAGGTCGGGGGTGAACTGCAGCCGCCGGAAGTCGAGCCCGAGCGCCTGCGCGAAACATCGGGCGGTCAGAGTCTTGCCGAGGCCGGGCAGGTCCTCGAGCAGCACGTGACCGCCGGCCAGGATGCCGGCCAGGACCAGCTCGAGGGCGTCCCGCTTGCCGACGACGACGCTGCCGACCGAGTCAAGGACAGCCCCGGCCAGCCTGCCCACCTCGTACGGCGGCAGGGCCTCCACGCTCGCGTCCGTCACCGAACCACCCTCTCAGATTCTCTCTAGTGCATCGACGTAGGTGGCGAGGTCACGGGCCTTCGGCCGGCGCCGGCCCGGCTCGTCCAGGAATACCCACAGCGGCTCACCCAGCAGCTCCCGGGCGCGCCGCGGATCCGACGACCGGGTGATGCCGTGCTTGAGCCGCAGCCGCTCGTCCGTGAGCTCGGCGAGCACGGGCAGGACGTTACGCGAGGACTTCTCCGCGTCGTTCTGCGCCCAGTCCAGCAGCTGCTCCCAGCCGCGTACCGCGGCGCGCAGGGCGTCGGTGCCGGCCCAGCGGTCGCCGCCGCGCTCCGCCCCGCGCGACGCCGCGCGGCGCGGCTGCGACGGCGGGGCCACCTCGGACACCGCGAACATCAGCAGGCGCAGCGCCACGAACGCCGCCACGATCAGCGGGATCGAGACGCTGATGCCCCGCGACCGCAGCCCGGCGACCGTGACCACGGTGGCGACCACGATCAGCGCCACGTTGCGGAAGATCCAGCCGGCCCGCGAGCGCGGCTTCTCGGCGACCTCCCCGGGCTCCTCGGCGACCACCTCGTCGCCGTGGCTCCCGAAGAGCTCCTCGAGCCCACCGTCGTCGCTCATGCCATCGCCTCCGCCGGCGCTCCGGCGATGACATTCGTCGGGGGCTGAGTTGATGATTCGCTCGCAAGCTCGCTCATGAGTGCACCCCCGCGCCGAGGTCGGAGCGCAGGCGTTCCAGGGCGGTGCGGGCCTGCCGGCGCATCTGGTCGTCGACGGTGTGCGTCGCGTAGCGGGCCTGCCGGTAGACGGCCGCGAACGGGGTGAGCACGCCCGCGTCGACCCGCTGCTCGGCGAGCAGCCGGGCGACCAGGTCGGTGGGGCTGTCCCCCGCGTGCCGCGGGGTGCCGGCCGCGGCCGCGGCGTCCTCGAGCCGGACCCAGCAGGCGATCACCGCCCGGCGCGGGTCACGGTCGGTGTCGGAGAGCTCCTGCAGGCCCGCGTCCAGGGCGGCGACCAGGTCCTCCGCGGTCCGCGGCTCCTGGCGCCGGGGGTCGCGGCGACCCTTGCGGCGGCCGCGGCGGCCGGCCTGCTGGCGCAGCACGGCCCAGACGACCAGCCCGAGGATCAGCAGGGCGAGGACCCCGAGCACGATGAGGGCGACCCGGCCGATCCAGTCGGGCAGCTCGCCGCCGGTCGCCGCCTGCGCGGACGGCCGGACGACGGCCTCGCGCGAGGGCGGCAGCAGCGGCGGGGCCTCGTTGACCGGCTCGGCGTCGGGGTTGAAGCGCGCGAGCTGCGGCGCCGAGCGGGTGGCCGCGATCGAGGCGAGAAAGAGCAGCCCGAGGACGGCAGCCAGCGGCCACCAGCGACGCAGTGCGGCGAGGTCCAATTCGAGGCCCTAGGTGTCGATGCTCGATAGTTTCGGCTGACCCCGCATCATGCCAGGCCCGCCCGGCGTTTCGCATCGGCGAAGATCTCGTCGAGCATGACCGGCGTGAGCCGTCCGGTGAACGTGTTCTGCTGCGAGACGTGGTAGCAGCCCAGCAGGTCGGGGGTGCCGGCGACGCTGACCTGCGCGCCGTGCCCGAAGGCGGGCCGCGGCACCGGCGGCCGGCGGCCGTACACGGCGGTCATCGCCGGCCACCAGGCCGCCCACGCGAAGGCGCCGAGCGCGACCACGACCCGCAGCGTGGGCCGAATGAGATCAACCTCACGGTGCAGCCAGGGCGCGCAGGCGTCCCGCTCGGCGGGCAGCGGCTTGTTGTCCGGCGGCGCGCAGCGAACCGCGGCGAAGATCCGGGTGTGCCGCAGGGTCAGGCCGTCGTCGGCAGCGACGCTGGTCGGCTGGTTGGCCAGGCCGGCCCGGTGCAGCGCCGCGAAGAGCACGTCGCCGGAGCGGTCGCCGGTGAAGATGCGGCCGGTGCGGTTGCCGCCGTGCGCGGCCGGCGCCAGCCCGAGGATCGCGATCGGGGCGTCGGCCGGGCCGAAGCCCGGCACCGGGCGGGCCCAGTAGTCCTGGTCTCGGAAGGAGGCCCGCTTGACGACCGCGACCTGCTCACGCCAGGCGACCAGGCGCGGGCACGCGAAGCAGTCGGCGACGCCCGCGTCGACGGCGGGCAGGTCGGCCGCCGCCGCCGCGTGGGCGGCGACCTCCTGTGGGGTACGGCTGAGCACGGGTCAAGCACAGCACCGCACGAAACGGCGGGAGCACCCGGGGTGGATGCTCCCGCCGTCACGGGCGAAACGTCAGGCCTTGGGCCGCAGGCACAGCAGGTAGCCGCCGCTGGCGGTGCTGCTGTAGACGTAGTACTCCTCGTTCTCCTTGAAGTACTTCTCGCACGACTTGCTCTTGGTGTCGGTCTCGCCGTCGACCCGGCCGACCACGGTGTAGGCGGCGTCCTTCGACGTGCAGTCGGCGATCTCGGCCCGGGCGTCGGTCTCCTCGTCGACCTTGACGTCCTTCATGGCCGCGATGCAGTCGCCGACGACCGCGTCTTTCGCCTCGTCGCCGAAGAAGAAGGTCTTGCCG
Organism: Actinoplanes sp. NPDC026623; assembly: GCF_040638275.1. Taxonomy (NCBI): domain Bacteria; kingdom Bacillati; phylum Actinomycetota; class Actinomycetes; order Micromonosporales; family Micromonosporaceae; genus Actinoplanes; species Actinoplanes sp. NPDC026623. The sequence continues at coordinate 18,572 of NZ_JBEZXZ010000021.1, forward strand.
ACCAGGAGGATCACGGCGACCAGGAGGCCGCCGCCGATGCGCAGCACGATGCCGCCGACGCCGCTCTTCTTCTTCGGCTCGGCCGGGAAGGCGGCCGGAGTGCCGAAACCCTGCTGGGGCGCGGAGCCGAAGCCCTGCTGCGCCGGGTCGCCGAAGGGCTGGCCCTCAGCCGGCGGCGCCCCGAACGGCTGGCTCGGGACGGGAGCGCCGGCGCCCTGGTTGACGGGCGGCGGGAAGCCATCGCCGGCGGGGGGCGGGGGCGCAACCGGGTTGCTCACAATGGGTCCTTTCGGGGTTCGGCCGAGGGGGTCAGCCGATCGGAGCACAACTTAGCGACTGACCGGCCGCCCCGCGACCCCGTCGCCCCAGGTTCAGCGGGCCGGGGCCGAAGTCGCCGCGACGCTGGCCGAAGGGCCCGGTGTGGGTATGGCCGAAGGGCTGACCCGGGAGCTGCCGGGCGGAGCCGGCACCCGCCCCGGCCCGGGACGCTGCGACGGATCGGCACTCGCGCCGGGATCGGCACTCGCGCCGGGATCGGCACTCGCGCCGGGATCGGCGCTCGCGCTGGGATCGGCCTGCGACGGCATCCGGTACGGCGCCCGGCTCGGGCAGTACGGATAGGTGAGCGTCTGCACCTCGCGGTACTCGCCCGACTCCTCGTAGCAGTACGGGTTGCCGAGGCGCAGCGGCTCGCCGTTCTGGTCGAAGATCCGCGCGTTGGTGATCAGGCGCCCCTGCTCGTCGTACACGAAAAGGTCCTCGATGTTGCCGTAAGGGTTGTCGTAGTTGACGTCGGTGTAGTTCGAGTCGCGGGTGCTGCTGTCGGCGGAGGTGAATCCGCCGAGCGCGACGAGCACGAGGATCACCGAGGCGGCGTAGAGCGACACCCGCGGCCACTTGGTGAGCCGCAGCGAGCGCCGGCCGAGCCAGATCGAGCCGATGACCCCAAGGCCGAGCAGCAGCAGGGCGACGACCTCGCTGCCGCCGATGCGCGGCAGCAGCCCGATCGGCTGGCCGCTGTCGTCGAGCATCCAGGCCAGCACCATCGCGGCGAGATAGCCGCGCAGGACCCACCAGGCCGGCCGGAGCAGCACCAGGAAATCGCTGACCCTGGAATACCCGAGCAGCGGGCCGAGCCGCGCGTCGAGGGCGCCGAGCCGGACCAGCGCCTGGTCGCGAAGCTCGAGCAGTTGATGGGTGCGGCCCGGCGGATCGGGGAAGCCGCCGACGAAGCCGGCGGTGCCGCGCAGGTCGGCGGCGTAGGCCTCCGGGCTGCCGAGCCGCTCGGTGAGCGTGCCGCCGCCGTCGGCGAGCACCTCGGCCAGGTGCTCGGGCAGGTCCTCGAGGAGCTCGTCGCGCAGGGACTCCGGCAGGTCGCCGAGCGCCGCACGGACCGCGAACACGTAGAGATTGATCTCGTCCTGAGTGGTGGTCACGCCGTCTCCCGCTCGCGAAGCAGATCGTTCATCGTGGATGCGAAGCCTTGCCAGATCTTGCCCGAGCGCTGCAACTCGGCCCGGCCGGCGGCGTTGAGCGCGTAGTACTTGCGGTGCGGGCCCTCGTCGCTGGGCACCACATAGGTGGTGAGCAGGCCGGCGTTGAAGAGCCGGCGCAGGGTCCCGTAGACCGAGGCGTCGCCGACGTCGGTCAGGCCCGCGATCCGCAGGCGGCGCAGGATGTCGTAGCCGTAGCCGTCGTCCTCGCGAAGGGCGGCGAGGCAGGCGAGATCCAGCACTCCCTTGAGGAGCTGTGTGGTGTCCACGCGGCGCACACTACTGCGCGATGCGCAGTAGTGTCAAAGACAGAGTAACGTCGATGCCTGCCACAATGATCACCATGGGTAGCGATCTTTCGGGTTTTGTCCTGCGGCCGACCGCGGCCGGCCGGCTCTGGGCCACGAGCGTCGGCGCGATCGTGGTGGAACTCCCCTTCGACCTGGCGCTGATCCCGTTCAGCAACGAGGTTTCCAAGACCATGGGCGCCGGACCCGACCGGTACGGGCAGTTCAGGACCCTGTCGACGACCCTCGCCGAGCACGGCCGCCGGCTCTCGGCCGAGGCGCCGCTGGCGTACGTCGCCGAGGAGAGCTTCGGCGGCCTGGGCTGGCAGGAAGCCGTCGGCTGGCGCGGCGGTGACGTCGCATTCCAGCCGCGGTTCACGTCCGACGACTTCGAGGACGACCGGTTCGAGATCGTCGACGACGTGCACGACCACGCCGTCAACCAGGCGCTGCGGTGGTTCGGCGTCGACCGGGGCGACTCGTTCGACGAATTTCAGGCCGTCGGCTTCGACCAGTGCCGCAGCACGGAGGACTGGTACAAGCGCTGATCCGCCGAATGCGCCCTGGCTAACCGAGCCCGTAGGCGATGCCGTCGAGGATGTCGTGCTCGCTGGCGACCACCGACGCCGCGCCCGCGCGCTCCATGATGACGCGCAGGATGAGCCCGCCCCCGCCGATCACGTCGGCCCGGCCCGGGTGCATCACCGGCAGGGCGAGCCGGTCCGCGACCGTCGAGCCCAGCAGGCCGGTCGTCACCTTCGCCACGTCGTCGTAGGCGATGCGGGCGTGATGGATGCGCGCCGCGTCGTAATCGGGCAGGTGCAGGGCCAGGGCCGCCACCGTCGTGACCGAACCGGCCAGGCCGACAAGCGTCGCCGGGCCGTGGCCCGGCACCGCCAGCAGCGCGGTGTCGACCGCCCTCGTGATGTCCGCCTCCGCCGCGGCGATCTCCGCCGGCGTCGGCGGGTCGCCGTGCAGATGCCGCTCGGTCATCCGGACGCAGCCGATGTCCACCGAGATCGCGTGCTCGACCTCGGCGTCGCCGACCACGAACTCGGTCGAGCCGCCGCCGATGTCCACCACCAGGTAGGGCCCCGGCGCCGCCAGGCCACGCACCGCGCCGGCGAAGGAGAGCCGGGCCTCCTCGTCGCCGGTGATCACCTCCGGGTCGACGCCCAGGGTCGCCCGGACCATCTCCGCGAAGTCCGCCGCGTTCGCCGCGTCCCGGGAGGCCGACGTCGCGCACATGCGGACCCGGCCGACGCCGAGCTCGGCGATCTCCGCCGCGTAGCCGAGCAGCGCCTTGCGGGTGCGCTCGATCGCCTCCGGCGCCAGCCGGCCGGTGCGGTCCACGCCCTCGCCCAGCCGGACGATCTCCATCCGGCGGGCCACATCGGACAGTGCGCCGCCGGGCCCGCCGGGCACGTCCGCGATGAGCAGGCGGATCGAATTGGTCCCGCAGTCGATGGCCGCGACCCGCACTGGTTCTCCTAGAGGTGGAGGAGCATTCTCGTGTTGCCGAGGGTGTTCGGCTTCACCCGCTCGAGATCGAGGAACTCGGCGACACCCTCATCGTACGAGCGCAGCAGCTGCTCGTAGACGCCGTGTGGCACGGGCGCGCCGTCGATCTCGGTGAAGCCGAACGAGCCGAAGAAGCGGGTCTCGAACGTCAGGCAGAAGACCCGGGCGACGCCCAGCCCGCGTGCCACCTCGAGCAACTCCGACACCAGCCGGTGGCCGATCTTGAGGCCCCGGCAGACCGGGTCGACCGCGACCGTGCGGATCTCCGCCAGGTCCTCCCACATCACGTGCAGCGCGCCGCAGCCCACCACCCGGTCGTCGCCCGAGTCCACCGCGACCCAGAACTCCTGCACGGCCTCGTAGAGCGTCACGGTGGCCTTGCTGAGCAGCCGGCGATCCGAGGTATAGGTGTCCACCAGCGCACGGATCGCCCGGACGTCGGACGTCCGCGCTCGGCGGATCTCGACCTGCATGAGAGAGAAGTCTATTCAGCCTGCGGGCGTACGCACGGACCGCCCGTCCACCACGGCTCGACCGCCTCGCGGACCTCGTCGCCGAACGGGTTCACGCCCGGCCCCGCCGCCAGGGCATGACCGAGGTGCACGTGCAGGCACTTCACCCGATCGGGCATGCCGCCCGCGGAGACCTTCCGGATCTCCTCGACGTGCTCCACGTCCTCGCGGCGCCGCAGGTAGTCCTCGTGCGCCTCGGTGTAGCGCTTCGCGAGGTCCGGGTCCGTGGCGAGCCGGTCCTGCATGTCACGCATGACGCCGGCCGACTCCAGCCGGCTGCAGGCGGCCGTGGCGCGCGGGCAGGTGAGGTAGAACAGCGTGGGAAAGGGCGTGCCGTCGTCGAGCCGCGGCGAGGTCTCCACCACGTCCGGGTTGCCGCAGGGGCAGCGGTGCGCGATGGCGCGGGTGCCACGGGGGCTCCGGCCCAGTTGCTGGGCGACGATCTCGAGATCGGTCTCGGAAGGAGTCGTCATCTACTTTCGGGATTCTGCGTTGGCGGCGGCGACGCTGCCCCAGAGCGTGTCGTACCAGCGATCTGGGGCGTCCGACGCCGAGGTCCGGCCCGCGGCACGGTCGGCGCCCTCCTGGTCGTACAGGACGAGCAGCGGGATCTCACCCGGGCGCACGTAGAAGAGCCGGTCCCGGGCCTGGATGCGGACGTACTCGTTGTCTTTCCACTTGTCGACCTCGGCGCTCAGTCCTTTGATCTTCGCCCGCTGCGCGGCCTGATCGGCCTGCATCTGCGCGATCTGCGACTCCTGCGCGAGGTAGACGCGAACCGGGTAGGTGTATGCCAGGGCCAGCGACACCAGCACGACTATCAGGACGGTGGCCCGGCCGGTGAAGGCCCGGGGCCGGGTCGCGACCGTGCGCTTGGTGGCGCCCGTCGCGGCCGCGCGCCGCGCGGCGGCCGGCCGGCTGCCGGAGCGGATGCCTCCGGTGTTGCGGACGGCCTGGGTCCGGCGGGGCTCGATCCGGGTGGCGGCGGTGTCACGGGTGCGGCTCGGCCGGGCGGCCGCACGGCTGCCTGGACGTCCGGTGGACCGTCGCGACGGCCCCTGCCCGCTCAGCCCATGGGAGTTGGGCATGCGGCGCTGCGTCATCCCCTGCCCCTCCCCGGGAGCTCGCCACGACCATGGAGTTGCGGCACCTGCCTGTGGACACTATGCCCACGAAACGCGGCGCCACAACTCCATGATCTATCGACGCAGGGTCACGCGGTGCGGTAACGAGGGAACGCGCCCGCCCCGGCGTACCGCGCGGCGTCGCCCAGCTCCTCCTCGATGCGCAGGAGCTGGTTGTACTTCGCGACGCGGTCGGAACGGGCCGGCGCACCGGTCTTGATCTGCCCGCTGCCGACGGCGACGGCCAGGTCGGAGATCGTGGTGTCCTCGGTCTCACCCGAGCGGTGGCTCATCATCGTCTTGAAGCCGGCCCGGTGCGCCATGTCCACGGCGTCCAGGGTCTCGGTCAGCGAGCCGATCTGGTTGACCTTGACGAGGACCGCGTTCGCGGCGCCCTCGGCGATCCCCCGGCCGATGCGGGTGGGGTTGGTCACGAACAGGTCGTCGCCGACGATCTGAACCTTGCCGCCGATCTGCGAGGTCAGCGCCGTCCAGCCGGCCCAGTCCTCCTCGTCGAGGGGGTCCTCGATGGAGACGATCGGGTACGTCTCGGCCAGCTTGGCGTAGTAGTTGATCATTTCGTCGGTCGACTTCGGCGAGCCCTCGAAGACGTAAGCGCCGTCCTTGTAGAACTCCGTCGCCGCCACGTCCATGGCCAGCACGATGTCGGTGCCGAGGTTGAAGCCGGCGGCCTGCACGGCCTCGGCGATCAGGTCCAGCGCGGCGGCGTTGGTCGGCAGGCTCGGCGCGAAGCCGCCCTCGTCGCCCAGGCCGGTCGAGAGGCCCTTCTTCTTCAGCACGGACTTGAGCGCGTGGTAGACCTCCGCGCCGGTGCGCAGCGCCTCGCGGAAGCTCGGCGCGCCGATCGGGGCGATCATGAACTCCTGCACGTCGACGTTCGAGTCGGCGTGAGCGCCACCGTTGAGGATGTTCATCATCGGCACCGGGAGCACGTGCGCGTTCGGTCCGCCGACGTAGCGGAACAGCGGCAGCTCGGCGGAGAGCGCGGCGGCCTTGGCGACCGCGAGGGACACGCCGAGGATGGCGTTGGCGCCCAGCTCCGACTTGTCGGCGCTGCCGTCGATGGCGAGCATCTTCTCGTCGATCAGGCGCTGCTCACTGGCCTCGTAGCCGAGCAGCTCGTCGGCGATCCTGTCCTCGACGTTGCTGACCGCCTTCTCGACGCCCTTGCCGAGGTAGCGACCCTTGTCGCCGTCCCGCAGCTCGACGGCCTCGAAGGCGCCGGTGGAGGCGCCGGACGGCACCGCGGCGCGTCCGATCGTGCCGTCGTCCAGGCCCACCTCGACCTCGACGGTCGGGTTGCCCCGTGAGTCGAGAATCTCCCGGGCGACGATCGCTTCAATGGTGGCCATGTGTCGTGTCGCTCCTCATGCTCGTATGGATAGATTCCAGACCGCGACCCTGCGGCCCACCACGGGCTAGAGCGTATCGACTCGGGGTGGCGACCGTGGCGGCGGCCGGTGAACTTCAGCCGCCACATGTCTCAGACCGGCCCCGGAACTGCCGATCTCGGGAGTCGCCATGACCACACTCCCGCTCCTGCCAGATGCCGGCTCGTACGTCGAAATGACCGCCGCGGACGAGCAGGTCACCCGTGTCCGCGTCCTCGACTCCGAGCACGAGCGCCTCATCCTGTCCGTACCCCGGTCGGCCGTACCCCGCGTGGGTTCGAGGGTCGCCCTGCGCTGGTCGGCCGCGCCCCGGGGCCGGTACGCCCTGGGCTGCACGGTGCTCGAGGTCGACGACAACCGGATCGAGGTGGAGGCCCGGGGTGAGCCCGCCGTCGAGCAGCACCGGCACTTCGTCCGCGGTGGCGGCGGCGAGCAGGTGCTCATGCGCCGCCCCGGATTCCCGGAGGCGACCGGCTGGATCCGCGACATCAGCGAGCACAGCATGCGGGGCCACTTCGCCGGCGCCGAGGTGCAGGACGGCGACGATCTGCGGCTCTGGATCCAGCTCGGCAGCGAGGTGGTCGAGGTGGCCGCCGTCGCGACCAAGGTCGCGGCCCTGCCGCAGCGGGTGCCGCCGGGCCCGCTGTCGGTGGAGATGATCGCCGTCTTCGAAACGGACGAGACCCAGGCCCGGGTGATCCGTCGCTACGTGATGCGCCAGCAGCTGCTGTGCCGCACCCGCGCGTAGGTCCGGCCCTGAATACCGGTTTGCGCGCGGTTGCGGCCATCGGCAAAGGTGGGGACGTGTTTCTCTTCCGCCGAGGCCTGGTCGCGGCCGCGCTCGTGCTGTGCGCCGCCGTCGCGGGCTGTTCGGATCTGGACGAGCCGGGCCAGGGCCTGGCCCGCAACGACCTGGTGTCGGATCTGGCTACGCAGATGTCCGACGCGGCCGGGCTGACCTACGAGGCGAGCTATCAGCTGTCCGGCGGCGAGACGGCGACGGTCGCCCAGGCGCAGCAACCCACCCGCTCGGCGTACGTGTATCCGGGCGGCAAGGTGACCGTGACGTCGGACGCGACGACCCGGTGCAGCACCCGGACCAAGGCGACGACGTGCACGATGACGGCGCCGGCGACGCCGACGAGCCCGCCACCGGCCAAGGTGTTCGAGGGCGCGGACGGCGCCGGCATGGTGCTGCCGTCGACCGTGCTGGCCCTGCTCAACGCGGCCGTACTGGACAACGACGTCGAAGTGGCGCAGCACGACACGACCATCGCGGGACGGCACGCCACGTGCGTACAGCTCACCGGGGTGGACGGCGCGGCGACCCGGGACTTCACCACCTGCATCACCAACGAGGGCGCGCTCGGCAGCTTCAACGGAATCCTGAACTCCCTCCGGGTGGACGTGGCGATGACCCACTACGCGGAGAGCGTCCCGGAGGAGATATTCGAGGTGCCGAAGGCGGCGAAGCTGGTGGACCGCCGCCGGCATCCGGACGGCGAACAGCCCGCGGCCTAGAGCGTCCCGCTAGACGCCGAGCAGCGTGCGCAGGTGGCGCGGCGGCGGGGAGCCGTGCGCCAGCATGGCGTCGTGCCACGCCTTCGGCGTGGCGCCGAACGGGCGGGCCGCCGCGATCGCCGACACCTCGGTGTAGCCCACGAAGTAGGTGGAGAGCTCGGTCGAGGTGAGCAGCGCCCGCTTCCACTTGCCGGCGGCCTCGCCGACCTCCTGGAAGCCCCGGCCGGTCATCATCGCCATGGCCTCCTGCTCGGTGAGGCCCTCGCAGTGCGTCAACTGGTCGATGACCGCGTTGAGCGACATCCGGAGCTGCATCTTGAGCTGCTGCAGGCGCACCGGCGGGCCGCCGAAGCCCAGGCCGGCCATCAGCTCCTCGGCGTAGACCGCCCATCCCTCCACGAACGGGCCGGAGAAGCCCAGCGCCCGCGCCCGGGTGCCGGCGCGGAACCGGCGGGAGTGCGCCAGCTGCAGGAAGTGGCCCGGCATCGCCTCGTGGACCGTCAGGTTGCGCATCATGTGATCGTTGTATTCGCGGTAGAACGACTCCACGCGCTCCTCCGGCCAGTCGGCCGGCGTCGGCGCGATGCAGTAGAACGTCGGCACGTCCGCCGTCTCCAGCGGGCCCGGCGGGTCGCAGTAGGCCACCGCGACGCCGCGGGCGAACTCCGGCATCTCCTCGATGATGCAGGGGTCGTCGATCAGCGTCATCAGGTCGTGCTCGCGGACGAACTCCGTCGCCTCGGCCATCGTCACCTTGGCCAGGTCGACGATCGTCTCGTCGGTCGGATGCCGCTCGGCGAGGGTGTCCAGTGCCCGGCGCACCGTCTCGTCGGTCGGCGGGCCGCCGACCAGCTCGGCGGCGGCCTCGCGGAGCCGCTCGCCGACCTCGTCGAGATTGCGCTCGGCCCGGGCCAGGACCTCGGCGGCCGGCAGCTCGGTGTCGAGCGTGTGCCAGAGCCGGGCCTCCCACAGCGGCCGGCCCAGCCGCGGATCGCGGCCGGGATCGCCGCTCTCCAGGCCGGCCCTGAGCCAGCGGTCGAACTCGGACAGCGCGTCCAGCGCGGCGGCCGCCGCGGGCTCGACCGCGCCGCGCAGGTCCGGCGCGCCGGCCAGCAGGCCGGGCAGCTCGTCGCGGATCAGGGCGGCCGTGCCGGCGAACTGGCCGACGGCGACCTCGGCGTGCAGCCGCGGCACGTCGCGCAGGACCGCGCGGGCGGTGGCGAGCGCGTCGGGGATGGCGGCCAGCCGGCCGCCGAGGCTCCTGAGCCGCTCCTCGGCCGGGGCGAACGGCCGGGCCAGCAGCATGTGCAGCAGCGGGCCGGGATTGTGCTCGAGCGGGTTCCACTCGTGCTCGCGGACGTCGCCGAGCTCGAACATGCCGCGCTCGACCACCGCGGACAGGATGGCGTGGTCGACCCTGTCCTGCTCGCCGAAGTCGTCGGGGTCGATGCCCGACAGCGCGTCGGCGGCATCGCGCAGCATGGCGACCCGGCCGGCGACCGCGCCGGGCGACAGGTCGGGCAGGACGGCGTCGAAGCGGTGATCACCGGCGTAGGACGCCAGCACCGGATCGGATTCCAGGATGGCGTCGACGATGTGCTCCGCGAGCGGCACGAACTCCGGCATGGAGCGAAATCTACTCGGCGGGTGCGACACTCTCGTGCGCCGCGCCATCGCGAGCCTCAGCCTCCCCGCGGCGGATCTCCTCGGCGAGCTCGATCGCCGCCTGCCGCAGCGCGGCCTCCGGGTCCTGGCCGTCGGCCCCGGCGCCGGCGACCAGCCGCAGCAGCGTCGCGCCGAGGTCCGGCCCCGACGGCAGCGGCACGTCCAGCCCGGCCCGGGAGGCGCGCTGGATCATCTTCGCCGCCAGCGCCAGCGCGGGCTGGCTCAGCGCGATCCCGTCGAGGACCGAATCCCGCGACTTCTCGGCCTTCTTGATGCGTTCCCAGTTGTCGATGATCTCCTCGACGCTGCCGACGCTCTCGCCGGCGAAGACGTGCGGGTTGCGCCGCACCATCTTGTCGACCAGTCCCCCGGCGACGTCGTCGATGCTCCAGCGCTCGTCGGAGTCCAGGTTCTCGGCGAGCCGGGCGTGCAGCACCACCTGCAGGAGCACGTCGCCGAGCTCCTCACGCAGCGCGGAAAGGTCACCGGAGACGATCGCGTCGTACGCCTCGTAGCTCTCCTCCAGCAGGTACTGCGCCAAACTCGCGTGCGTCTGCTGCCGCTTCCACGGGTCGCCGCCGGGCGACGCCAGCCGGTCCATCACGGCCACCGCGTCGAGCAGCCGGGCGCCGGGCGGGTCCCACGAGCCGTAGCAGAGCTCGAGCTCGGCCAGGGAGGGTTCCCGGGCGAGCCGCAGCCCGAGCCGCCGGGCGAAGTCCTCGTCGCCGGTCGCCCCGCCCAGCCAGATCACCGTCTGGTGCGAGGCCAGGGCCGCGACCAGCGCCTCCGGGTCGGGCTCGACCACGTCGACGGTCACCCCGCAGGACCGCAGCGCCCGCGCCTGATCGCCGTCGGCGGCCGTGAAGACCGGATGCGCGCGGACCAGGTCCCAGGCCGTGGCCGTGAGCAGGCCGGCCGGCAGCCGCGGGGACGTGACCAGCAGGACGATGCGTCCGGCCGTGGACATCAGGGTCCGCTGGCGACGAACGGCGCCTGGGTGCCTTCCGCGGCGAGCGGCGCCGTGACCAGCGGGACCAGGGTGTTGTTGGGCCGCGCCGACAGCAGGTCCAGCTCCTGGGTGCCGTAGCGCGGGTTCGGCTTCACATCCTCGGCCTCGACGACCTTGGCGACCTCGTCGCGCAGGCCGAGGCTCTGCTCCAACGTCTTCTGGTCGGCCTCGGAGAGCTGGCTCTTGAACTGCTCGAACGGCGGGAGGTCGCTCGGCGCCGCGGCGTGCAGCTTGTCGTAGACCGAGCGCAGCTCGGCGTCGGTGAGCTCGCCCGGGGGCACCGCCTCCGACAGCGCCGCGCGAAGCTGGTAGGTCCGCGTGTAGAGGCCGGTGTACTCCCACTCCGGCGAGAAGCCGGTGGCCTCGGTGATGTCGGCGACCGTCGGCTTCGCGGCGGGCTGCACGTGGTGTGTCGCCGCGACCTGCTCGAGAATGTCCAGGGTGAGCAGGGTGTTGAGGACGTCCTGCTGCTTGAACGGCATCTGCACCGGCGGCAACGGCTCGGCCGAAGCGCCGGCCGGCTGCTGCTGTTGCTGCTTCAGCAGCAGCGCGTCGCGCGACTCGGTCAGCTTGTCCTCGGCCTGGTCGTAGATCCGGGCGACCTCGGCCGTGGCGATCGTGCCCAGGCTGCCGACATAGGCGGCGACCTCGGGCTCGGCCTGACAGGCGGACAGTCCGCCGACGACGAGGGCGGCGACGACGGCGGTGGATGCGAGTCGGCGGGCACGCTGCATGGGCATGACTCTCTCACGTCCCGAATGCCCTGTACCGCCCGGCCCCGGAAATTGGATCACTTCCGCGCCGGGGCCGGCACCTCACCGAGCACGTCGGAGAGCAGCTGCGCGCACCACCGCAGCAGCGCCTGATCGCGCAGCGGCTCGCCGCCCACCCGGCGGGTGCTCGGGCGCGGCACGCTGACCTGATCGTTGACCTGCTTGTAGACCGAGTCCGGGTGGTAGCGCTTGAGCCGCAGCTGCTTCGAGTCCGGCAGCGGCAGCGGCGAGAACCGCAGGTGCTTGCCCTGCACGGAGACGTCGGTGAGGCCGTACGCGCGGGCGACCAGGCGGAACCGGGCCACCTCGATCAGGTTGACGACCTGCTCCGGCGGCTCGCCGTAGCGGTCCGTCATCTCGGCCACCACCTCGTCGAGGCGGGCGTTGTCCCGGGCCTCGGCCAGCTTGCGGTACATCTCCAGGCGCAGCCGCTCCACCGAGATGTAGTCGGTCGGCAGGTGGGCGTCGATCGGCAGGTCCACCTTGACCTCCGGCTCCTCCTCGGGCCGCTCGCCCTTGAAGGCGCTTACCGCCTCGCCGACCATCCGCACGTACAGGTCGAAGCCGACGCCCTCGATGTGGCCGGACTGCTCGCCGCCGAGCAGGTTGCCGGCGCCGCGGATCTCGAGGTCCTTCATGGCCACGTACATGCCCGCGCCGAGCTCGGTGTGCTGGGCGATGGTGGCGAGCCGCTCGTGCGCCGTCTCGGTCAGCGGCTTCTCGCGCGGATAGAGGAAGTACGCGTACGCGCGCTCGCGCCCGCGGCCGACCCGGCCGCGGATCTGGTGCAGCTGGGAGAGGCCGAGCAGGTCGGCGCGCTCGACGATGAGGGTGTTGGCGTTCGGGATGTCGATGCCGGACTCGACGATGGTCGTGCAGACCAGGACGTCGAACTCCTTCTCCCAGAAGCCGACCATCACCTTCTCCAGCGCGTCCTCGCCCATCTGCCCGTGCGCGATCGCGACCCGGGCCTCGGGCACCAGCTCGCGCAGCCGCCGGGCCGCCTTGTCGATCGACTCGACCCGGTTGTGCAGGAAGAAGACCTGGCCGTCGCGGAGCAGCTCGCGGTGGATGGCCGCGGCCACCTGCTTGTCGTCGTACGCCCCGACGAACGTCAGGACCGGGTGCCGCTCCTCGGGCGGGGTGGCGATCGTCGACATCTCCCGGATGCCGGTGATCGCCATCTCCAGCGTTCGCGGGATCGGCGTGGCCGACATGGTCAGCACGTCGACGGACGCCCGCAGGGTCTTGAGCTGCTCCTTGTGCTCGACGCCGAAGCGCTGCTCCTCGTCGACGATGACCATGCCGAGGTTCTTGAAGCGGGTCGCCGCGGCCAGCAGCCGGTGGGTGCCGATGACGATGTCGACGGCACCGCTGGCCGCCTCCTCGAGCGTCTGCGTGGCCTCCTTCGGCGTCTGGAAGCGGGAGAGCTGCTTGATCGTCACCGGGAACTGGCTCATCCGCTCGGCGAACGTGTTGAAGTGCTGCTGGGCGAGGAGCGTCGTCGGCACCAGGATGGCGACCTGCTTGCCGTCCTGCACCGCCTTGAACGCCGCCCGGACCGCGATCTCGGTCTTGCCGTAGCCGACGTCGCCGCAGATCAGCCGGTCCATCGGCACGGCCAGCTCCATGTCCTGCTTGACCTCGACGATCGCGGCCATCTGGTCGGGCGTCTCGGTGTAGGGGAACGCGTCCTCCAGCTCGCGCTGCCACGGGGTGTCCGGGCCGAACGCGTGGCCCTTGGAGGCCTGCCGGGCCGCGTACAGCTGGATGAGCTGGGCCGCGATCTCGCGGACGGCCTTGCGCGCGCGGGCCTTGCTCTTCTGCCAGTCGGAGCCGCCCATCTTGTGCAGGGCCGGCGACTCGCCGCCGACGTAGCGGGAGAGCTGGTCGAGCTGGTCGGTGGGCACGAAGAGCCGGTCGCCGGGCTGGCCGCGCTTGGAGGCCGCGTACTCGATCACCATGTATTCGCGCTCGGCGCCGTTGACCGTGCGCTGCACCAGCTCGACGTACCTGCCGATGCCGTGCTGCTCGTGCACGACGAAGTCGCCCGGCTTCAGCTCCAGCGGGTCGATCGTGTTGCGCCGCCGGCTCGGCATCCGGCGCATGTCCTTGGTGGACGCGCCCCGCCCGCCGGTGATGTCGTTGCCGGTGATGACGGCGAGCTTCGAGCCCTCGTCGATGAAGCCGTGGTTGAGCCCGCCGCAGGTGACGAGGAGCTGGCCCGGCTCGATGCGGGTCGCGATGGTGTCGACCGGGGTGACGCCGAGGCCGGCGTCGCGCAGCAGCTCGGTGGCGCGCTGCGCGGTGCCGTGTCCCTCGAATACCAGCGCGATCGCCCACTGATCGGCGGCCCAGCGCCGCAGGTCGGCGGTGAGCTTGGCGGTGTCGCCGTGGTAGAGCGGCACCGGCTGGGCGGGCAGGGCGATGGCGTCGCCCAGGTCGGGCGACACCTCGACGGCCGGCGTCTCCAGCCACGGTGTCTCGGACTCGGCGGCCTCGGACTCGGCCAGCCCGAACGGCGAGACCGTCCACCACGGCTGGCGCAGGACCGCCGCGTGCGCGCGTACGTCCGCGAGGGTCTTGAAGGCGGCGGCGCCGACGTCGATCGGCGCGTCGCCGCCGACGGCGGCCGCGGCCCAGCTGGCCTCGAGGAACTCGTCGGAGGTGCGGGTCAGGTCGTGTGCCCGGGTGCGGATCCGCTCGGGGTCGCAGAGCAGCACGTGGGTGCCGCGCGGCATGCAGTCGACCAGCAGCTCCATGGAGTCCGTGCCCTGCAGGAGCGCGGGCGCCAGCGACTCCATGCCCTCGACCGGGATGCCCTCGGCCAGCTTGTCGAGGATCTCGGCGATCTCGGGGTGCTGCTCGGCCAGCTCGGCGGCCCGGGCCCGGACGGCCGGGGTGAGCAGCAGCTCGCGGCACGGCGGCGCCCAGAGCCGCTCGACCGCGTCGATGGTGCGCTGGTCGGCGACGGCGAAGGTGCGGATCTCCTCCACCTCGTCGCCCCAGAACTCGACCCGGGACGGGTGCTCGTCGGTGGGCGGGAAGACGTCGAGGATGCCGCCGCGCACGGCGAACTCGCCGCGCTTGGTGACCAGGTCGACCCGCGCGTACGCCATGTCGGTGAGCCGCCGGGCGACGCCCTCCAGCTCGGCGCCGCCGCCGGGGGTCAGCTCCACCGGCTCGAGGTCGCCGAGGCCCTTGAGCTGCGGCTGCAGCAGGCTGCGGACCGGCGCGACGACGACCTGGACCGGCTCGCCGCCGGAGCCGCCCGGGTGGGCGAGGCGGCGCAGCACGGCCAGCCGGCGCCCGACGGTGTCGGAGCGCGGCGAGAGCCGCTCGTGCGGCAGCGTCTCCCAGGACGGGAAGACGGCGACCCGGCCGGGCGGGATCAGGTCGCCGAGCGCGGCGGCGAGGTCGTCGGCCTCGCGGCTGGTCGCGGTCACGGCGAGCACGGGGCGCCCGGCGCCGCCCGTCTCGGCCGGTCCGGCGACTGCGGCGACCACGAACGGGCGCAGCGAGGCGGGTGCGGTCAGATCGAGCGCGTCGGAGTCGGCCCCGCCTACCGCCAGGTCGCGGGCCCGGGCCAGCCCGCGATCACGCAGGGCGGCCGGGATCAGGCCACTGAGTTGCATGGAAAAAGACCCCCGGGAGGCACATCGAAAAACCCCGGCGCCAGTTGGACGGGGGGTATGCCCCAAGCTTAGTCCGCCTACCGGCACCAACGGCGCGACGGACCGCTATCGGACCGCATGTCCGACACGGCATCGAACGGGAAGCCAGTGCTGCCCGGCCGCCGTGGGGGGAGTTGTCTGGGGAGGCAATGTGCGGGTTCGGCTGCTCGTGTCGACGTTCAACGGTCTGAGTCAGCGGGTCTGGTGCGCGCTGCGGGAGGCGGGCCACGACGTCGGGGTCCTGGTCGCCACCGGACCGCAGGACGTCGTCGACGGCGTGCGGGCCGCGCAGCCCGAATTGATCATCTGCCCGTTCCTCAGGGAACGGGTTCCCGCCGCCGTCTGGCAGCACCATCGCACGGTGGTCATCCATCCCGGCCCGGTCGGCGACCGCGGGCCGTCGTCGCTGGACTGGGCGATCACCGAGGGCGCACCCACCTGGGGCGTCACCGCCCTGCAGGCGGGCGAGGAGATGGACGCCGGGCCGGTGTGGGCCACCCGCACGTTCCCGATGCCGGCCGCCGCGCCGCGCAAGTCGTCGCTCTACAACGGACCGGTCGCCGACGCTGCCGTCGAGTGCGTCCTCGAGGTGGTCGCCAAGGCCGCCGACACCGCGTACCGGCCGACGCCCGCGACCGAGATCACCTGCGAGGTGCCGGGCACCGGAAGCCGGCCCGCCATGAAGCAGGCGGACCGCGCCTTCGACTGGACGCAGCCCACCGAGCACATCATCCGGCGGATCCGCGCGGCGGACGCCGCCCCCGGCGTGCGCACGACGCTGGCCGGGCTCGAGGTCTTCGCCTACGACGCGCACCCGGGCCTGGCCCGGGGCGCCCGCCCGGGCGCCCTGCTCGGCCGGCGGCAGGGTGCCGTCCTGGTCGGCACCGGCGACGGCAGCGTCTGGCTCGGCCATCTGCGTGACGCCTCGCAGTCTCGGCCGATCAAGCTGCCCGCGACCACGCTGCTCGGCAAGCTGCTGCGCGGCGTGGCCGACTCGAGCCTGCCGCCCGGCACGGAACCCGAGGGCCCGTCGTACCGGCAGGTGCGGTACCGGCGATCCGGGGCGGTCGGCTGGCTGGCGTTCGACTTCTACAACGGCGCGATGTCGACCGGGCACTGCCGCCGGCTGCTGGCCGCGTTCCGGCACGCCGCGGCGCAGGACACCCGGGTGCTGGTGCTGCGCGGCGGCACCGACACGTTCAGCAACGGGATACACCTGAACGTCATCGACGCCGCCGGCGATCCCGCGGCGGCCGCCTGGGCGAACATAAAGGCGATGAACGCGGTGTGCCGGGAGATCATCACCTGCACCCGGCAGGTCGTGGTCTCCGCGTACGCGGGCAGCGCCGGCGCCGGCGGCGTGATGCTCGGGCTGGGCGCCGACATCGTCGCGGCCCGCCGCGGCGTGGTCCTGAACCCCTACTACGACATGGGCCTGTACGGCTCCGAACTGCACACCTTCACGCTGCCCCGGCGGGTCGGCCCGGACACCGCGCAGGGGCTCATCGACGCGAAGCTGCCGGTCAGCGCCGAGCAGGCCGAGTCGCTGGGCCTGATCGACGAGGTCGGCCCGCGGCACCCGGAGGCGTACGGGGAGTGGCTGACCGCGCTTGCCCTGCGGCACGCCGACGCCCGGGACGCCCGCCGGCGCCAGGCGGCCAAGGCGAAGCGGCTCGCGGGCGAACGGGTGCCGCTGGACGTCTACGAGGCCCGCGAACTGGCGGAGATGAGCAGCGACATATTCGCCGACCGGTCCGGTTTCACCGCCGCCCGGCGGGCGTTCGTCGGCAAGGTCCCGCCGACCGGCACCCCCGCCCGGCTGCTGCTGAGGCAGCACGCCGAGCAGTCCACCCGCCCGCGCCAGGCGAGCCGCCCGCGGGCCGGCGCCCCGGCGGCCGACCCCGAGGTGCGGGTCCGCTCGGCCGTGCCGATGTCGGCCTGAGCACGCGCAGACGACGGCGAGCGCCCGCGGGTGTTCGCCGACACCACCATGTCCGGGTCCGAGGTGAGAGGACGCCGATGAGCGGCGAAGGAATCCCCGCGGCCAGAGCTGCGGTCGACCCCGCGCTCGCGCGAGCCCTGAACACGCCGACCGTGCTGCTGCCCGGCCGGTACCAGTACATCAGCTACAGCGTCCTGGCCGGACCGGCCGAGGTTCCCGGCGAGGGGCCGCGGCGGGTCAGGATGCGCCCGCTGGCCCAGCGCCGGCCGATAGCCACCGTCCTGATCACGCTCTTCGCCTTCATGTTCGAGAGCACGTTCTTCGCCTGGCTGCTCTCCTCGATCGAGGTGCCGGACCGGCGCCTGTACACCTGGCTGTACACCGCCACCGTCGTCATGATCGTGGCGACCGCGCTGATCGAGTTGTTCCGGCTGGTCAACGTCGTGACGCTGTGCCTGGCGACGCTCTGGGCCCGCGACCCGGTGCCGATGGTCCCGGACCCGGCCCTGCGGGTCGCGTTCCTCACCACGATCGTGCCGGGCAAGGAACCCGTCGACATGGTCGAGCGGACCCTGCGCGCCGCCCGGGCGATCCGGCACGCCGGCCGCTACGACGTGTGGCTGCTCGACGAGGGCGACGACGCCGAGGTACGCCAGATGTGCGAGCGGATCGGCGTGCGGCACTTCAGCCGCAAGGGACGGGCCGAATACAACACCACCGCGGGCGCGTTCAAGACCAGGACCAAGCACGGCAACTACAACTCCTGGGTCGACGCCAACGGCGACGACTACGACGTCTTCGTCTCGGTCGACCCCGACCACGTTCCGCTGCCCAACTTCTGCGAACGCCTGCTCGGCTACTTCCGCGACCCCGACGTCGCCTTCGTCGTGGGCCCGCAGATCTACGGCAACTACGACAACGTCGTGACCCGCTGGGCCGAGTCGCAGCAGTACCTGTTCCATTCGCTGCTGCAGCGCGCGGGCAACCGGCTGGGTGTGTCCATGTTGGTCGGCACGAACAACGCCGTGCGGATCTCGGCGCTGCGCGGCATCGGCGGCCTGCAGGACTCCATCACCGAGGACATGGCCACCAGCCTGGTGATGCACAGTGGACGCAACCCGGACTCGGGCGCGCGCTGGCGCTCGGTCTACACCCCCGACGTGCTCGCCGTCGGGGAGGGGCCGTCGTCGTGGACCGACTACTTCAGCCAGCAGCACCGCTGGTCGCGCGGCACCGACGAGGTCGTCGTCACGTCGTTCGCGAAGTTCATGTGGCGGCTCGGCTTCCGGCGCGGGCTGCACTACGCGCTGCTGACGTCGTACTACCCGCTGACCGCGCTGGCCTGGCTGCTCGGCGCCGTGAACGCCGTCTGCTACCTGGTGCTCGGCGCCAAGGGCGTGCAGGTGCCGCAGCAGGTCTGGCTGATGCTCTATGTGGACGCCGCGCTGTTCCAGGTGGGTCTCTACGTCTGGAACCGCCGGCACAACACCAGCCCGCACGAGGAGGCCGGCTCGTCCGGGCTCACCGGCATGGTCATGTCGACGCTGTCGACGCCGATCTACGTGTCGTCCTTCCTCGGCGCGCTGCTGCGCCGCCGCACCGGCTTCGTGGTGACCCCGAAGGGCGACTCGGCCAGCCCGGACCGGCTGGCGACGTTCGCGCCCGGCCTGCGCTGGGCCGCGTTCTACGTCACGCTGCTTCTCTCGGCGCCGATCGGTGCGCACGTGCACGGCGCGATGTGGCTGTGGCCGGCCATCAACCTCGTGATCTGCCTCATGCCGCCGGCGATCTGGGCCGGCCAGGAACACCAGCGCCGCCGGGCCGCACCGCCGCCCGGGGGCGCACTGCCCGAGAAAAGTGCCGAGGAACCCGTGGAGTCGTACGCATGAAACCCCGCCCCCGCCCGTCGACGGCCCGCCGCCTGCTGAGCGGAGCGATCGGTCTTGTCGTCCTGAGCCTGCTCGTCTTCGTCAACCAGCCGATGGTGGCGTTCGGCTCGAACGCCCTGCACGACTTCACCATCAACCGGCTGTCCTACAAGCAGAAGTACGGACACTGGGCGCGGCTGCCGGTGCCGCTGAAGTTCCGGGTGAACGCGATCCACGCGGCGCTGCTGCACACCGGCAAGGTGCTGATCATCGCGGGCAGCGGCAACAACCGGGAGAACTTCGAGGCCGGCACGTTCCGGTCGATCCTGTACGACCCCGCCAAGGACTCGTTCACCGAGGTGCCGACGCCGACCGACGTGTTCTGCGCCGGGCACACCTTCCTGCCCGACGGCAACCTGCTGATCGCGGGCGGCACGAAGTCGTACGAGGTCCTGGAGAAGGACATCACGCACGCCGCCGGGGTCATGAAGATCAAGAATGAGTCGCCGGCGGGCGGCCCCCGGGTCTTCCCGAAGGGCACCCGGCTGACCGCGAAGGACGGCAGGGTCTACCTGACCCGCGCCGACGTGACCGTGCCGGCGGCGATCGCTATGCAGCACGGTGACGAGGTGATGACGCACGCCGGCGAGGCCGAGGTCTGGGTCGACGCCGAGGCCGCCGGCGACGCGTCGATCGTCGACCACCCGGCGCAGTACGCGGTCGCGGGCCTGACCGGCCTGGATCAGCGCAACATCTACGGCCTCTCCGACAAGATCACCCGGGAGAAGCAGGAGTACGGCGGCGACCGGACGTCGTACGAGTTCGACCCGGACACCGAGCGCTACGTGCGCAGCGGCGACATGGTCCACAGCCGCTGGTACCCGACGCTGGCCGAGCTGCCGGACGGCGGCGTGCTTGCGGTTTCCGGGCTGGACGAGTTCGGCCGGATGCTGCCCGGCGACAACGAGAGCTACGACCGCACGACGAAGCGCTGGACGGCCGCGCCGAAGCTCAAGCGGGTCTTCCCCACCTATCCGGGGCTGCACCTGACGGCCGACAACCGGCTGTTCTTCTCCGGATCGAACTCGGGCTACGGCTCGGACACCGTCGGCCGCACCCCCGGGTTGTGGGACCTGACGAACAACGAGTTCCAGGTCGTTCCCGGGCTGCCGGATCCGCGGATGACCGAGACGAGTTCGTCGGTGCTGCTGCCGCCGGCGCAGGACCAGCGGGTGATGATCTTCGGCGGCGGCGAGGTGGGCGAGTCGCCCGTCTCCACCCGGCGCACCGCGATCGCCGACCTGGACGAGCCGAAGCCCGTCTACCGGCCCGGCCCGGACCTGCCGCAGCCGACGCGCTATCTGAGCACCGTGCTGCTGCCCGACGACTCCGTGCTGACCACCGGCGGTTCGTCCGGCTACCGCGGCGGCGAATACCGCGGCCAGAGCCGGAGCGACCTGTTCAACGTGCAGATCTACCGGCCCGCCCGGGAACGGTTCGAGACCGCGGCCGAGTCGAGCGTCGGGCGCAACTACCACTCCGAGGCGCTGCTGCTGCCCGACGGCCGGGTCATCACGCTGGGCAGCGACCCGCTCTACGACGCGGCCGGCGAGAACCCGGGCACGTTCGAGCAGCGGATCGAGGTGTACTCCCCGCCGTACCTGTTCGCGGGCGAGCGGCCGGTCGTCGGCGCCGGGCCGGCCATCGTGCAGCGCGGCGGGAAGGCCGACTTCGCCACGCCGGACGCCGGGCGCATCCGCACCGCCCGGCTGATGCGGCCCGGCGCGGTCACCCACGTCACCGACGTGGACCAGCGGTCGGTCGCCCTCGACCTGGCGCGCTCCGCCGGCGGGGTCACCCTGAAGGTCCCGAAGGCCAAGGGCCTCGTCCCCTCCGGCTGGTACATGCTGTTCCTGATCGACGACAAGGGCGTGCCGTCGACCGGCCGCTGGGTCCAGGTGCGCTGAGCGATGTCCCGACTCGCCCGCTCGATACGGCAGCGCTGGCCGATGGTGGCCGCCGGGCTCTGTTTCGCGCTCGTCGTCGCCGCCATCGTGACCCGCTCGATGCGCGGCGACGACTCCCCGGTGGTGTCCGGGCCGGCGGCGGTGGCGAGCCCGCTACCGAATGTCCCGGCGGGCGGCGGGCGGCTCTCGGACTTCCGGCTCTACGTCGATCCGCACGGTGCCGCCGCGGAACAGGCCGCGGAGCTGGAGCGCGCCGGGAACACCGCCGACGCCCGGCTCATCCGGCGCATCGCCGACCGGCCGACCGCGACGTGGTTCGCCGACGCGGCGCCCGGCTACTCCCAGCGGGCCTGGCGGCTGGTCACGGCCGCCGCCGCGGCGGGCCAGTTGCCGGTGCTCACGCTCTACAACATCCCCGGCCGGGACTGCTCCGGCCACTCGGCGGGCGGCGCGGTCGACGCCGCGGACTACCGGACCTGGGTGCAGGCGCTGGCGGGCTCGCTGAAGGGGCACCGGGCGCTGATCGTGCTCGAGCCCGACGCGATCGCGCAGGCGGTGCAGGGCTGCCTGAGCGAGGAGGACGCCGACCAGCGCTACGCGTTGCTGGCCGAGGCCGTCGAGACGCTGCGGGCGGTGCCGGGCGTGCTGGTCTATCTGGACGCGGGCAACCCGACCTGGATCACCCAGCCGGCCCGGCTGGCCGCCGCGCTGAACAAGTCCGGCATCGGCCGGGCGTACGGCTTCGCGCTCAACGTGGCCAACTTCGAGACGACCGCGGACAACATCGCGTACGGGAGCCGGCTGTCCACGTTGCTCGGCGGCGCGCACTTCGTCGTCGACACCAGCCGCAACGGCAACGGGCCCGCGCAGCAGGGCGCGGGCGACCGGCACTGGTGCAATCCGCCGGGGCGCTCGCTCGGCGAGGAGCCGACGACCCGGACCGGTGTGCCGCTCGCCGACGCGTTCCTGTGGGTCAAGCGGCCGGGCGAGTCCGACGGCGCCTGCGGCAGCGACGCGCCGCCGGCCGGGCAGTGGTGGCCCCGGTACGCCCTCGACCTCGCCCGGCCGCCGTCCTGACCGGCGGGCACCGACCCCACGCTGGGTCGGTGCCCGCCGGCCGTCCGGAGGGTCAGCCCTCGATGCCGTTGACCGGCGGCACCTCGAGGGTGCGCGCGGCCGCCGTGCCGCCCAGGATGATCTTTCGGAGCGCCGAGTTGTTGGTCGTGCTCAGCTCGGTCAGCTTGTTGCTCGGGTTCGCCTTGACCTGGATGTAGTACGTGCCGTTCGGCAGGTCGGTGACCTCGAAGGACTGGCCGGGCCGGTCCTGCGTGTAGGTGTCGCCGCTGCCGATGTCGAGCACCTCACGCACCGCGACGGCCGTGTTCTGTCCGCACGAGCTGGAGAGGTCGGTGTTGTCCGGGCGCCACTTGGCGTTCGGGATGGTGTAGTCGACCGCGTCGGTGTTGGCCAGGCAGAACGCCTCCTTGCCGCTGCGCACGGCCACCTTGGCGTCGGCACCGAGCAGGTTGTACTGGGCGAAGTCGGTGAAGTGCCAGTGCCGGTGCCCCTCGCGCGCGTCCCACTCCATGGTGCCGGCGGCGACCGAGCCGACCTCCTTGCCCTTGGCGTCGAAGAAGTACTGGTACGCGTCCATCAGCTCGGTGCCGGTCCGCCGGAAGCCGTCGACCAGCAGCGGCGACGTGCCGCCGTTCCAGACGGTGGCGCCGAAGTTGACGAACGACTTCCCGTTCTCCTGCGACAGCGAGATGCCCCACGCGGGCAGCGAACGCAGGTCGGGCCGCGGGCCCCTGGCGAGGGTCGAGGCCTTGACCGCGTTCGGCCGCTTCGCCGGCGGCCGGAAGCCCGGCTTGTACGCGGAGATCTGCAGGTCCGCGTCGCCCTGGCCGGCGTGCTCGCCGTGCTCGGCGACCGCGGCCGCCGTGGCGGTGCTCTCGCCCGCCTGCGCCGCCTTGACCTTGGCCCGGCCGGCCTCGGCGGCGTCCTTGCCCTCGTCGATCGTCTCGACCTTGACGTTGACCGTCAGCGTCGAGCTGCTCGCGGCGATCTTGAAGTAGTCCTGGTACTTCTTGTTCAGCGTGACGGTCGCCGTGTAGTCGCCGTCCGCCAGGTCGAATCCCTCGGTGCGCGGCAGGCTGTCGGTCGTGCCGTTCCAGCCGGCCTGGATGCCCCAGACCGCGCCCAGGTTGAACGGGTTGTATTCGTTGCAGCCCTGCGGGTACGGGTTCTCCGCCGGGGCGTCGCGCCGGGTCCGCGCCGAATCGTAGGAGTTCGGGCAGAAGTCGGTCGAGTAGTCCGCGACCTGCGCGCCGGCCGCGTTCTTGATGGTGATCTTGGTGAAGTCCTTCAGGCCGCCCCAGCCGGTGACCATCCCGGCGGGCAGCGTCACGTTCGACTTCTTGCCGTTCTTGATGACGACCTGATTCGCGACGATCGGGTCGGCGTAGGACTTGCGGGTCGCCCGGATCTCGAACGGGTTCTTGCCCGCGATCACGTTGACGCCCAGATCGAAGTACAGGTAAGCCTGGTCGTCCCAGACGTAGCGCTCGGCGACCACGCTCGAGGTGGCCTGCGTGAACGAAAGCGCCGGCGGCTCGGTGGCGGCGTCCGCCACCCCCATGCCGGCGGCGGCCATGCCGACGGCGGTGGCCACGGCCCCGGCCACCAGTACTCGGGTCCTTCTTGTCATGCTTTTTCCTCCCCGGAACCTTTGTGTGGCTCAGGTAAGCCGGAAAGGCGTGAAGCGGACGTAAGGACGTATGAGACTTACCTCAAATCACGCAGCCCGGGCGGCCCACCGATACGATCTGCAGAGTCGGGACAGCGCCGTCCTTCCGCACGCGATGCAAGGGAGCGCTCCGGTGACGGACCAGCACGGCCAGCTCGACCCCGACGGCCCCGACGCGGCCCTACGCGCCGACATCCGGCGCATCGGCACGTTGCTCGGCCAGACCCTCGCCCGGCAAGAGGGCAAGCCGCTGCTCGACCTGGTCGAGGAGGTGCGCGCGCTGGTCCGGGCCGACGCCCCGGCCGCGGCCGAGCGCCTCGCCGCCCTGGACGTCACGACCGGCACCAAGCTGGCCCGGGCGTTCTCCACCTACTTCCACCTGGCGAACATCACCGAGCAGGTGCACCGCGCCCGCGACCTGCAGCGCCGCCGCGCCCGCGATGGGGGCTGGCTGGACCAGGCCGCCAAGCGGATCGCCGAGCACGGCGTGCCGGCCGAGGAGATCGCCGCCGCCGCCCGCCGGCTGGCCGTGCGCCCGGTCTTCACCGCGCACCCGACCGAGGCTGCCCGGCGCTCGATCCTGTCCAAGCTGCGCCAGCTCGCCGACTCGCTGGACGCCGAGGCGAGCGCCGCGATCCTGTACGGCGCGTCGGACACCACCGCCTCGACGCGGCGCTTCGCCGAGCTGATCGACCTGCTCTGGCAGACCGACGAGCTGCGGCTGGACCGGCCGGACCCGACCGACGAGGCCCGCAACGCGGTCTACTACCTCAAGGACCTGTACGCGGACGCCGCACCGCAGGTGCTCGACGACCTCGCCGAGACGCTGCGCCGGCTCGGCGTGGAGACGGCGCCGACGTCGCGCCCGCTGACCTTCGGCACCTGGATCGGCGGCGACCGCGACGGCAACCCGTTCGTCACCCCGGCCGTCACCCGCGACGTGCTGATGATCCAGCATGAACACGGCATCCAGGCCACCGAGGCGGCGATGGACGCGCTCATCGACGAGCTGTCGGTGTCCCGCCGGCTGCGCGGGGTGTCGCTCGACCTCTCCGCCAGTCTCGCCAACGACCTCGACGCGCTGCGCGAGGTCGCGCCCCGCTTCCGGCGCACCAACGCCGAGGAGCCCTACCGGCTGAAGGTCCGGTGCATCAAGGCCAAGCTCGCCAACACCCGCGAGCGCCTGCACCGCGGCACCGCACACGTGCCGGGCCGCGACTACCTCGGCAGCGAGGAGCTGATCGCCGACCTCGAGCTGATCCGCGCCTCGCTGGCCCGCAACTCCGGGCAGCTCACCGCGGTCGGCACGGTCGCGTCGGCCATCCGTACGGTGTCCAGCTTCGGCCTGCAGCTGGCGACGCTCGACGTGCGCGAGCACGCGGAGAAGCACCACGAGGTCCTGGCGCAGATGTATGCGCGGGTCGGCGAGGTGGACGACTACCTGCTGCTGGACCGCGCCGAGCGCACCAAGCTGCTCGCCACCGAGCTGACCGGGCGCCGGCCGCTGGCCAGCGCCGACACCCCGCTCACCGACTCGGCGCGCAAGACGTTCGACGTGTTCAACACGATCCGCGACTCGCAGGACCGGTTCGGCGCCGAGGTCGTCGAGTCCTACATCATCTCGATGACCCTCGGCGTCGACGACGTGCTCGCCGCGGCCGTGCTCGCCCGCGAGTCCGGCCTGATCGACATCCACACCGGCCGCGCCCGGATCGGCATCGTGCCGCTGCTGGAGACCCCGGCCGAGCTGGACGCCGGCGGCGAGCTGCTGGACGAGATGCTCTCCCTGCCGGCCTACCGGGAGATCGTCAAGGCCCGCGGTGACCTGCAGGAGGTGATGCTCGGCTACTCCGACAGCAACAAGGAGGCCGGGATCACCACCAGCCAGTGGTCGATCCACAAGGCGCAGCGGGCGCTGCGCGACGTGGCGGCCCGGCACGGCGTCCGGCTGCGGCTGTTCCACGGCCGCGGCGGAACGGTCGGCCGCGGTGGCGGCCCGACGCACGAGGCGATCCTGGCCCAGCCGTACGGCACGCTCGACGGCGCGATCAAGGTGACCGAGCAGGGCGAGGTCATCTCCGACAAGTACACGCTGCCGACGCTGGCGCGGGAAAACCTGGAGCTGACCGTCGCGGCGGTGCTGCAGGCGACGCTGCTGCACACCACGCCGTCGGTCGACCTCTCCTCGCTGGCCCGCTGGGACTCGGCGATGGACACCGCCTCGGCGGCCGCCTTCGGGGCGTACCGGGCGCTGGTGGAGAACCCGGACCTGCCGGCGTACTTCTGGGCGGCGACGCCGACCGAGCTGCTGGGCGCGCTGAACATCGGGTCCCGCCCGTCGAAGCGCCCGAACGCGGACGCGGGCCTCGGCGGCCTGCGGGCGATCCCGTGGGTCTTCGGTTGGACGCAGACCCGGCAGATCGTGCCGGGCTGGTTCGGCGTCGGCACCGGCCTCGCCGCGGTCCGCGCGGCCGGCGGCGCGGACGTCCTGCGGGAGATGTTCGCCAACTGGCAGTTCTTCCGCACGTTCATCTCCAATGTGGAGATGATGCTGGCGAAGACGGATCTGAACATCGCCCGGCGCTACGTCGAGACCCTGGTTCCGGCCGAGCTCAAGGGCATCTTCACGACCATCGAGCAGGAGTACGCGAAGACGGTCGAGCAGATCCTGGCCATCACCGGCCGCGACGAGCTGCTCTCCAGAGCGCCGGAGCTGTCGCGCACGCTGGGCGTCCGCGACACGTACCTGGAGCCGCTGCACCACCTGCAGGTGGCGCTGCTGCGGCAGTACCGCGAGCTGAACGACGCCGACGGCGGGGCGCCGACGGGTCCGGGCGCCCGCCGTTCGCCGTCGGACGCGACGGCCCTGGAGCGCGCCCTGCTGACGACGGTCAACGGCATCGCCGCCGGCATGCGCAACACCGGCTGATCCGCACCTCTACGGCGATGGCCGGGCCCTTCGCGGGGCCCGGCCGTCGCCGCAGCTGCGGACTCGAGCGACCGTCAGCTGGTCTCGCCCGCCATGCTGAAGCTGCGCAGCCGGTCCACCGCGGCCGCGGTGCAGCCCAGCACGAAGATCACGGCCATCACGACCGACAGCGTGCCGGACACCTTCGAATCGAGCAGCGTCGTCGGCGCGATCCGGTCCGCGATCGTGATCACGTACTGCTCGATCGACAGCACCCGGGTGCCGCTGACGAAGGTACCCAGCAGGCCTTCCCAGACCAGGATGTAGAGCAGGCCGAGCAGCACCGGCCGGCGGGTCAGCAGGCTGAGCAGCAGGAAGAACGCCGAGTACGCGCAGGCACCGACCGCCGCGGCGGCCGCGAGCCCGAGGCCGAGGCGCACCGAGTCGGCCAGGACGCCCGCCACGAACAGCGGCACCGCCGCCGTCACCGCGCTCACCCCGATCGCCACGCCCAGCTTCGCCAGGATGATGTCGCGGCGGGGCAGCGGCTTCGTCAGGATGTGCACGATCGTGCCGTCGTCCACTTCGGAGCCGAGCACGCCGGTGCCGACGATCAGCGTCACCACCGGCAGCACCACGGCCAGGCCCAGGCCGACCAGCACCGGCGCGCCCCAGTCCGACGGCCGCACGTTGTTGGCCCAGCAGAGCAGGGCCAGGCCGACCAGCAGCGCCGGCAGGGGCAGCAGCAGGAGCACCCGGCGCCGGCCGAACAATCCGCGGGCGGTGATCCACGCAACGGTCGACACGTCAGGCCTCCAGCAGGTAGGAGAAGACACTCTCCAGGGACTCGTCGGACGGCAGCAGCTTGCGCAGCCGGATGCCCTCGTCGATGGCGATGCGCGGCAGGGCGCGGGTGAAGCTGCCGTAGTCGGCGGCGCGGACGGTCAGGCCGGCCTGGTCGATCTCCACGCCGCTCACCGACTTCTCGCCGATCAGCGCCACCGCCAGCCGCCGGTCGTCGGACGACTGGAGCGCGAAGACGTGCGGGCGGTGCGTCATCAGGCGGCGGATCCGGCGGAAGTCGCCGGAGGCCGCCAGCCGGCCGGCCACGATCACCTGCACGGTGCCCGACACCTGCTCGACCTCTTCGAGGATGTGCGAGCTGAACAGGATCGTGTGACCTCGGTCGCCGAGCTCGTGCAGCAGGCTCATCATGTGCATCCGCTGGCGCGGGTCCATGCCGTTGAACGGCTCGTCCAGCAGCAGCACCTGCGGGTTGTGCACCAGCGCCGCGGCGACCCGGGTGCGCTGCCGCATGCCCTTCGAGTACGTCTCGATGCGGCGGTCCGCGGCGTCGGTCATCTCGACCATCTGCAGCGCCCACTCGGTCGCGGCCGCGGGGTCCGGCAGCTTCTGCATCCGGGCGCTGGCCTGCACGAACTCGCGGGCGGTGAGGAAGCCGTGCACCGCCTCGCGCTCCGCGACCAGGCCCAGCCGGCGGTAGATGTCCGGGTTGCGCCAGGTCGACGCGCCGTCGATGGTCACCGAGCCGCGCGACGGCGACAGGAAGCCGGCCATCATGTGCAGCACGGTGGTCTTGCCGGCGCCGTTCGGCCCGAGCAGGCCGGTCACCCCCGGCTCCAGCGTCAAGCTGATGTCGTTGACCGCCACCACGTTGCCGTACCAGCGGGACACGTTCTGAAGCTCCACTGTGGTCACAGCGAGGCCACCCTCCGGTAGCGGGCCAGTAGCAGCAGCAGGCAGGTGGCGATCAGGGTGACGGCCTCGATGGCGTACACCGGGCCGAAGCGGCCGATGTTGAGGCCGGTGTTGGCGCCGGTGATCAGCCACTCGGCGACGCCGCTCACCAGCGTCATCGGACTCGCCAGGAAGGCCAGGTGCTGCGCGGTCGCGGACGGCAGGATCGCCAGCACGCCGACGACCGGCGTGGTCATCAGGAAGACGGCGACGATGCCGCCGGCGGCGAACGCCCGCTTGCCGGTCAGCGACGCCACCAGCAGGCCGATCCCGGTGAACACCAGGGCCCAGAGCAGGCTGTAACCCCACCCCGAGAGCAGCCAGCCGAGCTCCTTCCAGACCCCGGACATGCCCTTGTCGGTGGTGAAGGCGCCGCCGAGGAACAGCACCAGCTGCGGTCCGGCCAGCAGCGCCCAGACCGCGGTCGCCATCGCGGCGACCTTCGCGCCGACGTAGTCGGCGGCGCGCACCGGCCGGCTGAAGTAGAGCGGCAGCACCCCGGAGCGCAGGTCGCGGGAGACCAGTTCCGGCGCCACGATCGCCACGAAGAAGATGATCAGCCAGCTCATCGCGTCCGCGAACTGGATGTAGTTGAGCGGCAGCAGGCCCGTCTGCGCGCGTACCGCGGCGAGGATCACGGCGACCAGGCTGACGATGCCGAAGACCAGCCAGGGGAAGATCTTGGACTTGGCCGTCCGGCCGAAACCGTACGCCGCGCGTACGCCGTGCACGTAGAGCTCGCCGAACACGGCGCCGCGGCCGAGCCTCGGCCCGGTGTAGCGCTGATATCCGATGTCATGAATGACGCTCGACTCAGACATCGGCCTTCTCCCTCATGGCGAAGAGCTCGGCCACCCGGTGGCGTCGCTGGTCCAGGCGGTGCAGGGGCAGGTCCAGGTCGGCGACGGCCCGCAGGATGCTGTCGTAGGTCGCCTCCTGGTCGAGCTGCACGAGCAGCAGCCGGCCGTCCCGGGTCACCGGCAGCCCGAGCGCCAGCAGGGCGGCGGCCAGCTCCTCGGTGCCCTCACTGACCTCGACCGCGAGCACGTCGCGGGCCTCCGTCATCGCCGAGATGCGGTCCGCGCGCAGCAGCCGGCCGCCCTCGATGGCGACCAGCGAGTCGCAGATCCGCTCGACCTCGCCGAGCAGGTGCGAGCAGACCACGACGGAGATGCCGAACTCGGCGCCGATGCGGTGCACGAGCGCCAGCATGGCGTCCCGCCCGGCCGGGTCGAGGCCGTTGGTCGGCTCGTCCAGCAGCAGCAGGTCGGGGTCGTGCACCAGCGCCTGTGCGAGCTTCACCCGCTGCTTCATGCCGGTCGAGTAGCCACCGATCTGCCGGTAGCGCTCCTCGTAGAGCCCGACGTGCCGCAGCGCCTCGGAGGCGCGTTCGCGGGCGGCGGTGCGTGGCAGGCCGCTGATCCGGCCGAGGTGGGTGACGAACTCCGCGGCGGAGACGTCGGGCGGGAGCGCGTCGTGCTCCGGCATGTAGCCGACCTTGGCACGGACCCGGTCGGGCTCGACGGTCGGATCGATATCGAAGACCCGCACGTGCCCGGCCGTCGGCGCGATCAGACCCAGCATGATTTTGATGAAGGTCGACTTGCCGGCGCCGTTGGCGCCGACAAGTCCGATGATCCCGGGTTCGACGGAGACGGTCAGGTCCTGCAGGGCGGTCACCCGCCCGTACGTCTTGGTCAACCCTTGGGTGTCGATGAGGCTCACACAGACAGACTATGAAGAGCTGTCACTGTTTCGGATCAGGTGAACCCCGGACTCACCCCTGAGACGCGACTACCTCTCAGGACACGGAGGGCCTGATGTCGACCTGGAAGATCGGGAGCCGGCCGAGCCTGCGGTATGCCGACAGCGACTCGGGGGTCGCGTCGACCCGGGAGTCGCGGCCCTTCTGGCTGTGCGGGGTGTCGAAGTGCACCATCGCCCGGATGTTCGGGAACCGGCCGATCTGCCGGCCCACCTCGCGGTAGAACTGCGCCTTGTGGCCGGGGTTGGTCTTCGAGGTCCAGACGCCCCACTCGGCGACCATCAGCGGCTTGTTCGGGTGCTTGGTGGTGGCCCAGTTGTAGAAGCCCGGCCAGTTCGGGCGGGCCGAACTCTGCCTGTTCAGCAGCTCCGCGAAGTCGCCGTGGCCGTATCCGGGGTCGCCGTAGGCATAGGTGTCGAAGCCGACCCAGTCGACCACGTCGTCGCCGGGGTACATGGCCTGGAACCAGCTCTCGCTCGTGTGCGGCACGTACGCCATGTGCACGAGCACCGTGACCAGGTTGTCGACGCCGCGGGCGCGCAGCCGCTGCACCACGTGGCGGTACATCGCCGCGTAGTCCCGGGCGGTGTAGCCGGAGCCCGCCTTCTCCCGGACGTTGTCCTCGGCCTCGTGGTGCACGGTGAAGAAGAACTGCTCGGGGAACTCGGCGTTGATGTGCCGGGCCAGCCGGTCGAGGAACGCGTCGGTCGCCGGGTCGCCCTGCGCGATCTTCGCCCACGACGCGCCCGACGGCTTCCAGTTGAGGAACAGGATGCGCTCGCGGCCCGGCTGGCGGGCGATCGCCACCTCGGTCTCCGTCGGGAAGAGCTGCCGGTTTCCCCGGTGGTAGGCGTGGAAGATGTCCTGGTGGCGCCCGGTCTTCTCCTCGAACGCCGCGAGCGCTTGCTTGCCGCGCCCGTCGGTGAAGGCCCCCGGCGCCACTCCCCACAGCACGCCGCAGGTCGGTACGAGCTTGCGGCCGGTGTGGCAGCGCCGGGCGCCGGATTCCGAGGACGGCGTCGCGTCGGTGGCGCTCCCGGCCGGGCCGGGGTGCGACGGCTGCACGCCGCGGGCGGCGGAACCGGGCTCCCCGGGCACGCCGGAGGCTCCCGGCGCCGCGCCCGGCGCCGCGCCCGGTGCGGTGGGCACCACGCCCGGCTGGGCCGGCTGGCGCGCGCCGCCGAGCGGCGGCAGCGGGCGCCCGGGCAGCGTCACGGCCGGATCGTCGCCCGGCCCGTACGGCAGGCCGAGTTGATCCACGCCGCCGGTCCACGCCCAGGACAGGGTGGCGACCAACGAGAGGGCAAAGATCACCGTCATGGCGAAGATGTGCAGGGGCCTGGTACGGCGGGGTCGACGTCTCACGATCGCCCAGTATTCGACCTAATGTCCGTTTTGTCGACTACCCAGCCTGGTTGTCCGCGTGGCGAACGTCTAGAACGGACAGACTGCCGAGCCCCGCTCGACCCCGGGGAGTCCTGCTGCGAAACTGTCCCTCAAGTCACTGCAGGGGGAGTATTAGGTGAACGACGGTTCTGTGCTGCCAGAGGACGTGTTGCGTGACGCGCCGACGTACACGCCGCGCGGGCACGAACTCGCCGACCTCGAGTTGCTGCTCTCCGGCGCCTACGCGCCGCTGACCGGCTTCCTCGGCCGGGCCGACCTCACGGCGCTGCGCCGCCGGGGCCGGCTCGCCGACGGGACACCGTGGCCGGTCGGCGTGACCTGCGAGATCCCGGCCGAGCTCGCCACCGGTCTCGACCTCGACGACCCGCTGCGCCGCACGGTGGTGCTCACCGACCCCGAGGGCGCGCCGGTCGCCGCGATCGAGGTGACCGACGCCTGGCCGACCAAGGCCGGCATGTGGGCGATCGGCGGCACGGTGCGCCGGATGGGCGACGGCGGGCACGGCCCGTTCCAGCGCCTGCGGCGCACCCCGGAGGAGGTCAAGGCCCTGCTCCCGCCCGGCCGGGTGCTCGGGGTCATCGCCGACCGGCCGCTGCACCGCCCGCAGCTCGCGCAGATCGCGCACGCCGCGCGCACCCTCGCCGCGCACCTGCTGATCTTCATCCCGGTGACCGGCCCGGGGCCCGACGGCCTGCCGCCGGAGGCGCTGGTCCGCGCCGTCTTCGCGGCCCGCGACCGGATGCCGCCGGCCACGATCGTCGCCGTGCCGCTGATGCCGCGCAACGACGAGATGCGCGACGCGCTGCTGCGGGCCCGGGTCGCTACCGCCTATGGCGTCACCCACGTGCTCTCCACCGGCGACATGCTCTCCGGCGCCGGGCTGCGCGTGCTGGTCCCCCGCGAGCTGGCGTACGACAACCGCGACGGCCAGTGGCGCTGGCGCGACGACATCCCGCCGCGCAACCGGCGGCTGGCGCTGTCCTCCGCCGAGGTCGAGGACCTGCTCGATCGCGGGTTCCCGCTGCCGGAGTGGCACACGCCGCCGGCCGTGGCCAAGGAGCTGACCCGGATGCGCCCGCCGCGCCGGCACCGCGGCCTGGTCGTCTTCTTCACCGGCTTCTCCGGTTCCGGCAAGTCGACAATCGCCCGCGGCGTCGCCGACTCGCTGCGCGAGGACGGCGAGCGGACCGTCACCTTCCTCGACGGCGACGTCGTGCGCCGGGAGCTGTCCGCCGGGCTCGGCTTCAGCCGGGCCGACCGGGACCGCAACGTGCGGCGGATCGGCTGGGTGGCCGCGGAGGTCGCCCGGCACCGCGGCATGTCCATCGCCTGCCCGATCGCCCCGTACGCCGACGCCCGCGCCGCCGTGCGCAAGATGGCCACCGAGGCGGGCGCCGGCTTCGTGCTGGTGCACGTGGCGACCCCGCTCGAGGTCTGCGAGCGCCGCGACCGCAAGGGCCTGTACGCCCGCGCCCGGGCCGGTCAGCTGCGCGGCATGACGGGCGTCGACGACCCCTACGAGGAGCCGACCGACGCCGAGCTGACGCTGGACACGACGGACATGACGGTGCCCGAGGCCATCGACGTGGTGCTGGCCTATCTGGTGGAGACCGGCTGGGTGGAACCGAATATGAAGTAACCGATCGCGGTGGAGTAGTTACGCAACGGCTTACGGGCCGTTTACCCCCTCGGGGGCGAAAAGCCCGAATGCTGTGCCCACAACTCCACCCCGAAAGGGCTGCCTTACCGATGGAAGATCCACGCCCGGTATCCGCCGACCTCTCGCACTACCTGGGCGTGTTCCGCCGGCACTGGTGGGTTGTTCTCGCTGCCGGCGGGGTGGGCCTGGGGCTCGGCGCCGCGGTCACCCAGGCCATGCCGAAGGTCTACGAGTCGTCGACGTCAGTGCTGGTACAGGCCGTCTCCGGTGACACCAACGCCTCCGGCGGCCGGACCAAGGGCACGATCAACCTCGACACCGAGGCCCAGCTCGTCGCCTCCGGCGCCGTCGCCGTGAAGGCCGCGACGCTGCTGCGCGCCCAGGTCTCACCCGTCGAGCTCGCCCACTTCGTCTCCGTCGAGGTGCCCGCCAACACCACCGTCCTGGTGATCCGCTTCGAGGCGGACACCCCGGAGGGTGCGCAGAAGGGCTCGCACGCGTTCGCCGAGGCGTACCTGCGCAACCGGGAGGAGACGGCCCGCGCCGGGCTGGATCAGCAGATCAAGACGCTGGTCGTCAAGGCCAGGCAGCTGACCGCGACCCTCACCGGCATCAACAACCGGCTGGCCAAGGCGCAGAACGGCAGCTTCGAGCGCAGCAACCTGGAGAGCCTGCGCAGCAACTCGCAGAACCAGCTGAACAACCTGACCAGCCGGCTCAACGAGCTGACCACGGCCACCGTCGGCGCCGGCAGCATCATCAGCGACGCCCGCGCGCCCGAGGAGCCGACCAGCCCGAACGCGATGCTCAACATCGCCACCGGCGGGATGACCGGGCTGCTCGTCGGGCTGGCGCTGGCGTTCACCCGGGAACGCTTCGACGGCGGCCTGCGCACCCCGGCCGACGTGCGGGACCGGGGGCGCATGCCGGTGCTCGCCGCGCTGGACGAGCGGACCACCCCGCGCTTCGACGACGTGCTGCAGCCGTACGGGCCGGGCGGGCGGGTCTTCAACCGGCTGCGCAACGAGGTCCTGGCGAGCCTGAAGAGCGGCGACCAGATTCTCGTGGTCACCGGCGCCAGCCGCGGCTCCGGCACGACGCTGGTGGCCGCCAACCTCGCCGCCGCGCTGGCGCGTACCGGAAGCGACGTCGTGCTGGTCGGCGCCCATCTGCCGGACAGCGTGGTCGACGCCGCGCCGCTGGCGCGGATGCTCGGCGTCTCGGCGATGCCCGGGCTGTCCGACCTGCTGGCCGGGCGGATCGGGCTGAACAAGGCCATGCAGCGCACGCCGCGCATCCCGTCGCTGCGGGTCATCACCACCGGCGGCGCCGCGACGGCGGCGGGCCTGATGCAGTCGCAACGGCTGCGCGACACGCTGGAGGCGCTGCGCCGGCAGGCCGGCTACGTGGTCATCGAGGCGCCCTCGACCAGCAGCAGCGCCGACGCGCAGAGCCTGGCCAGCCTCGCCGACGCCGCCATCATCGCGGTGGAGTTGCGCCGCGCCAAGCGCCCGGCGCTGCTCGACGCCGCCGAGCAGTTGAGCCGGGTCGGCACGCCGCTGCTCGGCGCCGTCGTCCTGCCCCGGCTGACCGGCATGCGCGGCGGCGAGGAGAACCTGCCGGCCGTCGCCCTCCCGGCCGAGCGCAAGGAACCGCGGTCGGACGAGGCCGCGACCGCCGACGCCGACCGGACCCAGCCGCTGCGCTCGTCGGCTTCGCCGACCACCGGCGGGCAGGTCCGGCCGCGCGAGGGCGGCCAGGACGAGGTCACCGCGGTCATCGACATGAGCTCGGGTGGGCAGCAGACCAGGACCGCGCCCCAGCCGAAGGCCGGCGCGCAGACCAAGACGGCGGAGAAGCCCACCGAAGCGCCGGAAGAGAAGTGACGCTGGCCGTACCGGGCGGCCCAGGCACCGTCAGCACCCGGGCGTCCGGGCCCGGCCGGCAGGCCACGGCCGCGCGGCCGACCGCGCTGCCCGCCTGGCCGCTCGCGAGCATGCTCGCGTTCTACCCGGTGTGGTGGGCGCTCGGGCTCGGCGTGCTGATCTTCCCGATCATGTCGGCGCCGATGCTGGTGCTGCTGCTGCGCCGCCACGCGGCCGGGCGCCGGCTGCGCCTGCCGCCCGGCTTCGCCTGGTGGCTGTTGTTCCTCGCGGCCGTCGTCATCAGCATCGCGGCGCTCGGCGCCGACCCGCCCGGCACGGTGGCCGAGCTCGCGAGCGACCGCCTGGTCGCGGTCGTCTACCGCCTCAGCCTGTACGCGTCCCTGACCGTCCTGCTCGTCTACGCGGGCAACCTGACCGAGGCCGAGCTCTCCCGGCGCCGCCTGGCCAAGCTGCTCGGCTGGCTCTTCGTGGTCACGGTGCTCGGCGGCCTGCTCGGCATGGTGGCCGGGCGCTTCGAGTTCACCTCGCCGGTCGAGTGGCTGCTGCCGCACGCGGTGCGCAGCAAGGGCTTCGTGCAGTCGCTGGTGCACCCGTACGCGGCGCAGATCATGGATCTGGTCGGCGGCGAGAAGCCCCGCCCCGCCGCGCCCTGGGGCTACACCAACACTTGGGGCAACAACTTCTGCCTGCTGATGGGCTGGCTCGTCGTCGCCGCCTGGGCCTCCCGCCGGGGCGGCGTGAAGCTGCTGGCGCTGCTCTGCCTGGCCGTGTCGATCGTGCCGGCGGTGGTCTCGCTGAACCGCGGCCTGTGGATCGGCATCGGCGTCGTGGTCGTCTACGTCGCGATCCGCTACGTGCTGATGGGCCGGATCTGGATCATCGGCGCGGTCCTGGTCGCCGCGGCCGCGCTGGCCGTCTCCCTCGTCGCCACCCCGCTCGGCGACACGGTGACCGCGCGGCTGGACAACGGCAAGTCCAACGGGGTGCGCTCCTTCCTGATCGAGCGCGCGGTCGAGGGCTTCACCGACTCCCCCGTGATCGGGTACGGCTCGACCCGCAGCACCATGGGCGGCCGCAACTCCATCGCCGTCGGCGAGAGCTCCGAGTGCGAGCGCTGCGGCAACTTCACGGTCGGCGGCAACGGCCAGTTCTGGCAGCTGATGTTCGCGCACGGCATCGTCGGCACGGTCGCCTACCTGGGCTTCTTCGCCTACGGCCTGTGGCGCTTCCGGCGCGATCGCACCCCGATCGGCATCGCCGGCAGCGCCGCCATCGTGAGCTCCTTCTCGGCCATGCTCTGGTACAACTCGCTGGCCACACCCCTCGTCTTCATGTTCCTGGCCTACGCGCTGCTCTGGCGCAACGAGATCGAGGGGGAAGGTTCTTGAGTCCGGTGAAGACCGCTCCGGCGGAACTGACCGTGGGGGACGCGGCGCTGCGTACGCAGTACCTGGCGGAGGTACTCGCGCTGCTCTACCCGGCACCGTGCGACACCGCCGGCGGGCCTGGCGAGCAGATAGCCGAGTACCTGGTGGTGCCCGACGCGCGCCGGCCCCGGCTGCTGGTGCCGAACACGTCGCGGCGGGTGGCGGCCGCGGCGGTCCGGCGCTACGCCGAGCCGCAGTCGCGGGGCGCCCGGCTCAAGCGCGACGCGGTCGTGGCCGCCCTGCGTACCGGGGCCTCGGGCCTGCTGCTGCGCGACCGGGTGCGGATCACCGGCCCGGTCTCGGAGAGCATCGACGGGCATCTGCGGGAGGCGCTGCACCGGGAGCTCGCGATCAGCATCCACATCGGACCCGCCCGGGCCAACCGCAAGCCGGTGCTGCAGCTGATCACCCCGGCGGGCGAGACGTTCGGCTTCGGCAAGCTCGGCACCGGCCCGCTCACCCGGCAACTGGTCCACGCGGAGACCGCCGCCCTGCGGGCGCTGGGCACCGCCGGGCTCACCAAGCTGACCGTGCCGACGGTGCTGCACGCCGGGCAGTGGCGCGGCCTGCAGGTGCTGGTCCAGTCGGCGCTGCCGGTGTGGCTGCCGCGGGCGCCGCTGACCCCGCGCCGGCTGACCGCCGCGATGCTCGACATCGCCGGCTGCTACGGGTACACCAGCGGGACCCTGGTCGGCAGCGCGTACTGGGCCGAGCTGCGGGGCCGGCTCGCGGCCGTGTGCGACCGGCCCGAGGGCGCGGCGCTGGCCTCCGCGGCCGAGCTGCTGGCCACCCACGCCGGGCAGCACACGCTGCGGTACGGCGCGTGGCACGGCGACTGGGCACCGTGGAACATGGCGAACCTCGCCGACACGCTGCTGGTCTGGGACTGGGAGCGGTTCGCCCGGGGCGTGCCCGCGGGCTTCGACGCCGTGCACCACGAGCTGCAGCGGCGGATCCAGTCCACCGGCAACGCCACGGAGGCGGTCGAGGCGACCGTACGCCGGGCCGGCGAGCTGCTCGCGGCGTTCGGCGTCGCCGACGAGGTACGCGAGCTCACCGCCCTGCTGTACCTGATCGACCTCGCCGCCCGCTATCTGACCGACCGCCAGGCCGAGGCGGGTGCCCGGCTGGGCGTCCTCGGCACCTGGCTGCTCCCGGTGCTCATCCGCCGGGTCGAGGAGCTGTGACAATGGACGTCTCGAAGGTTCCGAGCCCGGTGAAACGGGTCGTGCACCTGGGTACCCGGTCGTACGGCCGGCTCACCGCGCCCGCGCGGATGACACCGTCGTTCCTGATCTGCGGTGGCCAGCGCTGCGGCACGACCTCGCTCTACCGCGCGCTGGCCGCACACCCGACGGTGCTCAAGGCCGTGCTGCACAAGGGCGTGCACTACTTCGACGTGTCGTACGAGCGCGGCAAGGGCTGGTACAAGGCGCACTTCCCGCTGCAGCGCAGCGCCGAGCGGATCCGCACGAGGTACGGCGTCGAGGCGCAGACCTTCGAGTCGAGCCCGTACTACATGTACCACCCGCAGGCGGCCGCCCGGATCGCCGCGGACCTGCCGGCCGCGAAGCTCGTGGTGCTGGTCCGCGATCCGGTGGAGCGGGCGTACTCGCAGCACCATCACGAGCTGGCCCGCGGGTTCGAGCACGAGCGCGACTTCGGCAACGCGCTCGCGCTGGAGCCGGCCCGGCTGCACCGCCAGGAGCACAAGCTGGCGACCGACCCGGGCTACTACTCGTTCGCGCACCAGCACCACGCCTACCGGTCCCGCGGCGAGTACGCCCGCTACCTGAGCGTGATGGCGCAGCACGTCGGCCGGGAACGCATCCACGTGGTGGAGAGCGAGCGGTTCTTCGCCGAGCCCGAGGAGGTCTACGACGAGGTCTGCGCGTTCCTCGGGCTCCCCCTGAACCTGGGGCATCCGGCCTTCGAGCGGCACAACGCCCGGCCCCGGCAGGCCGACATGGAGCCGACCCTGCGCCGGGACCTGACGAACTACTTCGCCACGCACGACGAGGCGCTGAGCACCTGGCTCGGCCGGGTGCCCAGCTGGCGGGCGGCATGACCGACCGCGGCGCGGGCCGCAAGGAGGTCACCGCGTGACCACCACGGCGGTCGCGGACCCGCCCCGCCGGAAAGCCACCCAGGGCGTCGCCCGCGGCGGCCTGGCCAACATGGCCGGCGCCGCGCTGGCCGGCGGCACCGGCATCGCCGTCACCTGGGTGGTCGCGCGGCGCCTCGGCGCCGAACAGGCCGGCGCGTTCTTCGCCGCGACGGCGGCGTTCGTGCTGGCCGGCGGGCTGGCCAAGCTCGGCACGCAGACCGGGCTGGTCTACTGGCCGGCCCGGCTGCGCGCCACCGGCCGCGATCACCTGCTCGGCGCCTGCCTGCGCACCGGCCTCACGCCGGTTCTCGCGCTGGCGGTGGCGCTCGGCTTCGCGATGTGGTTCGGCGCCCCCGCGATCGCGCACCTCACCGCGCAGGACTCGCCGCACGTCGTCGACGCGCACACCACCGGGCTGCGGGTGCTGGCGGTCTTCCTGCCGCTGCAGGCGCTCACCGACGCCCTGCTGACCGCCACCCGCGGGTACAAGGCCATGCGGCCGACCGTCACGCTCGACCGGATCATGCGCAGCGCGCTGCAGTTGCTGTGCGTGGGTGCCGTCGGGGTGGCCGGCTTCTGGACGACGGCGACGCTGCCGGCGTTCGCGCTGGCCTGGGCCGTGCCGTACCTGCCGGTGACGGTGCTGGCGGCGATCGCGCTGCGCCGGACCTACCTGGCCGCGAAGCCGGCCGGCGCGCGGGCCCGGCGCGGGGAGCGCCGGCGGCTGCGCCGCGACTTCTGGCGCTTCACCGGCCCGCGGGCCCTGGCCAGCGTCGCGCAACTGGCGCTGCAACGGGTCGACGTGCTCCTCGTCGCGGCCCTCGGCGGGCTGGCGGCCGCCGCGATCTACGCCGTCGCCGGCCGGTTCGTGGTGCTCATCCAGTTCGCCAACCAGGGCATCTCCCAGTCGGTGCAGCCGCGGCTCGCCGAGGCCCTCGCGACCGGCGACCGGGAGACGGCCAACCACCTCTACCAGACCGCCACCGGCTGGCTGGTGCTGGTCACCTGGCCGATCAACTTCCTGGTGATCCTGCTCGCGCCGGTCTACCTGGGACTGTTCGGCGACGCCTACCCGCAGGGTGCCGGCGTCGTCATCGTGCTGGCCTGCGCCATGCTCGTCGCCACCGGCTGCGGCATGGTCGACATGGTCCTGGCGATGGCCGGGCGCACCTCGTGGAACCTCGTCAACGTCCTGGTCGCGCTGGGCGTGACGATCGGCCTGGACGTGCTGCTGATTCCCCGGTACGGCGCCCTCGGCGCCGCGATCGGCCTGGCCTGCGCGATGGTCGCCAACAACCTGCTGCCGCTCGTGCAGGTGGGCCGGGCGGCCCGGCTGCACCCGTTCGGTACGGGCACGCTCGCCGCCGCCGGGCTCTCCGCCGCCTGTTTCGGCGTGGTGCCCGGGCTCATCACCGCCGTGGCCGGCTCCGGACCGGCCGGTCTCACGCTCGGCGTGGCCACGGCCGTGCCCGCCTTCGCCGCGGGGGTCTGGCTGCTGCGCGGACCCCTCGCCCTCGACGCCTTCCAGCCCCGCAAGCTCATCCAGAGGAGGACCGGTTGACCACCGAATACACCAAGGTGTTCCAGGACGCGAACGCCGTCGACAAGTACGAGCACGTCACCTACGCGCCGGACAGCTACGCGTCGCGGATCAACGAGCGGCAGCGGGCGTACCTGCGCAAACTCGTCGACCGGGAGTTCGAGACCCCGCCGGTGCAGCACGACTTCGCCTGCGGCACCGGGCGCGCGATCCGCACGCTGCACGGCATGGTCCGCGACGCGCACGGCTACGACACGTCGGCCGAGATGATGGCGAAGGCGGCCGAGGTCGGCTCGCAGGCGCGGTGGCACCAGGTGCCGATGGACGGCCCGGTGCCGAGCCCGGTGCCGGCCGGGCACCCGGCGATCGTGACCATGTTCCGGCTGCTGCTCAACGTGCACGCGGACGTGCGGGACCGGGCGATCGCGTTCGCCGCGAAGGCCCTGCCGGAGGCCGGGTCCGGCCTGCTGGTGGTGGAGAACCACGGCAACTCCGGCTCGCTGCGGCACCTGCGCGCCCGGCGGCATTCGGGCGAGCGCTGGTTCGCCGAGCTGTCGCACGACGAGGTCGAGGAGCTGTTCGACCGGCACGGCTTCGAGATCATCGAGCGGCGAGGCTTCTCCATGTTGACCGAGTCGCTGGACAACCTGAAGCTGGCCCGCGCCGCCGACGCGGCCCTGCGCCGGCTGCCGGGCTCGGACGGCTTCGCGGTCAACGTCCTCTACACGGCGCGCCGGAAGCGGTAACCACCGCCATGCGCCGCGCTATCGCCCTACTGGGCCTGCTCGTCCTCGTCCTCGCCGGCTGCACCTCGCACCGGCGGGACGAGCCCGAGCCCACGCCGTCACCGGACCTGACCAGCGCGCCGGTCGCGGTGGCCGTCAACCCGGGGCCGTTCGAGGCCGGACCGTTCGAGGCGCCGGCGACCGGCGCGTACCTCGGCGCCTGGATCAAGCCCGACGAACTCACCCACGTCGGCCGGGTCGCGGCCGTCGAGGGTCTCGAACAGGACCTGGGCCGGTCGCTCGACATCGTCAACACCTACCGGCGCTTCGAGCAGATGGTCGGCACCAAATCGGACGCTGAGTTCCTCGCGCAGGGCTCGACGCTGATGGTGAGCTGGGCGACCGGCGACAACCGATCCATCCTCGCGGGCGAGCACGACCGCCTGATCCGCCAGCAGGCCCGGGCCATCCGCAGGGTGGGCAAGCCGGTCCTGCTGCGGATCCGGTGGGAGATGGACCGGCCGAACCTGCGCGCGACGATGTGGTCCGGCGAGGACTACATCGCCGCGTACAGATACATCCGGCAGATCTTCGCCCAGGAGCGGGTGGACAACGTGTCGTGGGTGTGGTGCCCGACCGCGGAGG
The DNA here is from genome assembly GCF_040638275.1 of Actinoplanes sp. NPDC026623. Lineage (NCBI taxonomy): Bacteria > Bacillati > Actinomycetota > Actinomycetes > Micromonosporales > Micromonosporaceae > Actinoplanes > Actinoplanes sp. NPDC026623. The sequence goes on from NZ_JBEZXZ010000021.1 coordinate 59,914, forward strand.
GCTTCATCCGCGGCGACGCACCGGCCTTCTACCCGGGCGACGACCAGGTCGACTGGACCTGCGTCGACGTCTACGCGGGAAACCTCTTCCAGCCGATCGGCCGGCTGATGGGGCCGTTCCTGCAGTGGGCTGCCCAGCGCCCGAAGCCGATCATCATCGGCGAGTTCGGGGTGGCCAAGGCGTGGGGCTCCGCGGGCCGGGCCGCCTGGCTGCACAACGCCGCCGGCACCTTCAAGGCGAACCCGCAGATCAAGGGCGTCGTCTACTTCGAGTCGAATCCCGAGGGCAACGGGCCGAAGCAGCAGTTCCAGCTGGCCGGCGACAAGCCGGCCTTCGAGGCCTTCACGAGGCTGACGAAGGACCCGTACTTCAACCCGAGCTGACGGTTGGACCGGGACGCCGGTCCCGGTCCGACCAGAGCTCAGCGGCGCCGGCTCGCGGCGCCGGCGAGCAGCCGCATCGCGTACGGCGCGTCGTGCTTGAGGTAGCGCCCCGCCAGCCGGCCGGGCTCCGTGCCCAGCCGGTGCGCCCATTCCAGGCCGGTCTTCTGCATCCAGCGCGGTGCCCGGTCGACGTCCCCGGCCACGAAGTTGACCGCCGCGCCGCAGCCGATGAACCAGGCCTTCGGCATCTCGGCGCGCAGCCGGGTGATGACCGCCTCCTGCTTGGGAAAGCCCAGGCCCACGAAGACCAGGTCGGGTTCCGCCCGGACGATCTCCGCGCGGAACTCGGCATAGCCGCGTTCCTTCTTCTCGAAGCCGAACGGCGGGCAACTGGTGCCGGCGATCCGCAGCCCGGCGCACTCCTCGGCGAGCCGCTCGGCGGCCCGGGCCGCGCCGTCCTTGCGGCCGCCCACGCCGGGCGCGCCGCCGACGACGAAGATCGACCGGCCGTCGTAGCCGAGCCCGCGGGACAGCGACCAGATCAGGCTGCTGCCGGCGACCCGCTCGGGCAGCGGCGCGCCGCTGAGCCGGCTGGCCCAGACCAGCGGCATGCCGTCGGCGACGATCAGGTCGGCGTCGTCGAGGTGGACGCGGACGCCGTCGTCGCGCTGCGCCCGGCGCAGGATGTCGACGTTCGGGGTGACGATGCGGCCTCCCCGGCCAAGGGTGATCGCCTCCCGGACGACCGCCACGACCTCGTCCTCGGTGATGCGGTCGATCCCCGTCCCGTCCAGCTGGACGCGGTCGAAAGCCTCGACAGTCATGCAACGCCTCCTTCAGCCCTGCTCGCTCGTTATAGGAGCGAAACGAGCGAAGGTGGGCGAAAGTGGCACGAATTCTATACTTAGGCGGATTGGGGCGAAGCGGAACAACGCTCGTCGAGCGCCTACTCGGCGAACTGCCCTCCGTGTGCGCGCTCGGCGAAATCGTCCACCTGTGGCAGCGCGACATCCGCGACGACGAGCGCTGCGGCTGCGGCGCCCGCTTCTCCGCCTGCACCTTCTGGAAGCGCGTCGGCATCGCGGCCTTCGGCGGCTGGGGCAACGTCGACGTCGACCGGGTGCACGCCCTGCGCGACGTCGTGGAGCGCACCCGGCACATCCCCCGCCTGGCGAGCGCCAACCTGCCCGCCGCCCAGCGCGCCGACGTCCGCGAGTACGCGGGCTACTACGCCAAGGTCTACGCCGCCGCCGCCGAGGTCTCGGGGGCCGCGGTCGTCGTCGACTCCTCCAAGCACAGTGCGCTCGCCCACGTGCTGCGCTGGGCGGACGACGTGGACCTGCGGGTGGTGCACGTGGTCCGGGACGCACGCGGGGTCGCGTACTCGTGGACCAAGACCGTTACCCGGCCGGAGACGGACGGCAGCGACGAGATGACCCGCTACTCCCCCGGCCGCTCGGCCCTGCTCTGGAACGCGCACAACGCCGCGTTCGGGCTGCTCTCCCGGCTCGGCGTGCCGGTGCGGCGGATCCGCTACGAGCAGTTCCTCACCGACCCGCGGGCCGCGATGCGGGACCTGGCCGAGTACGCCGGCGTGCCGGTCGCCGACGCCGACCTGGCCTTCCTCGGCGACGGGTACGCCGACCTGCGGGTCGGGCACAGCGCCGCCGGAAACCCGATGCGCTTCAGCGTCGGGCGGCTGCCGATGCGCCGCGACGACGACTGGATGCGCGCGCTCCCCAGTGGCCAGCGCCGCCTCGTCGGCGCGGTATGCGCGCCGATGCTGCGCGCGTACGGCTACCCGCTCAACCCCGCAGAAATGCTCCAGGAGGCGTGATGAACTGGCCGTCCGTCGGTGTCGTTATCCCCACCCGCAACCGCCCCGAACTCGTCCGCAAGGCGATCGCCGCCGTACGCGACCAGCGCTACCCCGGCGAGATGAAGGTGGTCGTCGTCTACGACCAGACCGAACCCGACTACCTGCTCGCCTCCACCGAGGGCACCCAGGTGCTGGTGCTGACGAACTGGCGCACCTCCGGCCTGGCCGGCGCCCGCAACACCGGCATCCTGGCGCTGGACACCGAGTTCGTGGCCTTCTGCGACGACGACGACAAGTGGGCGCCGGACAAGCTGCGCCGCCAGGTCGCCGCGCTGCTGGCTGAGCCCGACTCCGAGTTCGCCACGTGCGCGATCGAGGTCGAGTACGAGGGCCGCACGACGCCGCGGCTGGCCGGCCACAGCCGGGTGACCGTCGACGAACTGGCCCGCTCGCGGATGGCGATGCTGCACTCGTCGTCGTTCCTGGTGCGCCGGGAGGCGCTCGCCGACTCCGCGATCGGGCTGGTCGCCGAGGACGCGCCGGGCAGCCAGAACGAGGACTGGGACCTGTTGCTGCGCGCGGCACGCCGGGCGCCGATCGTGCACCTGGACGAGCCGCTGGTCCGGGTGCTCTGGGGACGCACGTCGCACTACGCGTACGAGTACGCCACGAAGATCTCCTCGCTGCGCTGGATGATGCAGCGCCACCCCGAGATCAGCGGCTGCCGGCCGGGCGCCGCCCGGGTCTACGGACAGCTCGCGTGCTGGTCGGCCGCGACCGGTAACCGCAGCCAGGCCTGGCAGTTCAGCAAGGAGGCGGTCCGCGCCAACTGGAAGGAGCCGCGCACCGCGATCGCCCTGGCGGCCATCGCCGGCGCGGTGAAGGTCGAGAACGTGCTCTCCGCACTGCACAAACGCGGCCGAGGTATCTAACACACACTCTTTTGCGCACACCTGATCAGCAGGTAGTGTTCGCACGTGTTCGAATTCGTGCGGTTAGAACGACTCAATGCGGGTGAGTGCTGATGCTGGCGCAGCAGCGACAGGCAGCGATCCTGGACCGGGTGCGGGCGGCGGGCGGCGTGCGCGTCAGCGAGCTGGCCGCCGAGTACGGCGTGTCAGACATGACGATCCGCCGCGACCTGGAGTCCCTGGCCGACCGGGGCCTGCTGGCGAAGGTACACGGGGGCGCGACCACGGTCAGCCCTGGTTCGGCGCACGAGCCCGGCTTCGCGGCCAAGTCGGTGCGCCAGCGCGCCGAAAAGGCGGCGATGGCCATGCGCGCCGCTGCCCTGGTCTCCCCCGGCGACGCCATCGCGCTGTCCGCGGGCACCACGACCGCCGGGCTCGCGCAGCGACTCGTCGACGTGCCGGCGCTGACCGTGGTCACCAACTCCATCCCGGTCGCCGACATCTTCTACCGGGCCGGGCGCCCGGACCAGACCGTCGTGCTGACCGGCGGGACGCGGACGCCCTCCGACGCCCTGGTCGGCCCGGTGGCGGTCGCCGCGATCGGCACGCTCCACCTCGACGTGCTCTTCCTCGGCGTGCACGGGATGAGCGAGCGGGCCGGCTACACCACGCCGAACCTCATGGAGGCCGACGTCAACCGCGCCCTCGTCGAGGCGGCCGAGCGGCTCGTCGTGCTCGCCGACCACACCAAGTGGGGCACCGTTGGCATCTCCTCGATCGTGCCGCTCGAGCGCGCGGACGTCGTGATCACGGATGACCAGCTGGACGAGGCCGCGCGCGCGGTCCTGGTGGAACAGGTGAACGAGCTGATGGTGGTAAGCGCTCAATGATCTCCAAGAGGACCGCGATCCGGCTCTGCGACGGCCGCGAGCTCATCTACTTCGACGAGGCTCCGGACGCGGACCGGGACCGGTGGCCGGACACCCGGGACCTGCCGCCCCCGCCGCCGACGTCGCAGCTGCGGTACGACCCGCTGGTCGACGAGTGGGTGGCGGTCGCCGCGCACCGGCAGACCCGCACCTTCCTGCCGCCGAGCGACAAGTGCCCGCTCTGCGGCTCGACGGCGGACTTCGCCAGCGAGATCCCGGCGCCGGACTACGACGTGGTCGTCTTCGAGAACCAGTTCCCGTCGTTCAGCGACCGGGTCAAGGCCGACGAGATCACCGAGCTGACCGAGCTGGTGCCGGTCCGGCCGGGCGTCGGTCGCTGCGAGGTCGTCTGCTTCACCAGCGACCACAACAGCTCCTTCGGCGCGCTGACGCCCCAGCGCGTGCGCACGGTGGTCGACGCGCTCGCCGACCGCACCTCGGAGCTGTCCGCGCTGCCCGGCGTCGCGCAGGTCTTCCCGTTCGAGAACCGCGGCATCGAGATCGGCGTGACGCTGAGCCACCCGCACGGGCAGATCTACGCGTACCCGATGGTCCCGCCGCACACCCAGGCCATGCTCCGGGCCGCCCAGCGGCACGCGGAGCACACCGGGGGCCGCAACCTGTACGCGGACGTGCTCGAGGCCGAACAGAAGGCTCAGGTCCGCGTGGTGGCCGCCAACGAGCACTGGACGGCCTACGTGCCGGCGGCGTCCCGCTGGCCGTTCGAGGTCCAGCTCGCCCCGAACCGGCAGGTGCTGGACATCCCGGCGCTGACCGACCCGGAGCGCGACGCCTTCGGCCCGATCTACCTGGACATCCTGCGGCGCTTCGACGCGCTCTTCGACCGGCCGATGCCCTACATCTCGGCCTGGCACCAGGCGGTGACGGGCGAGGGCCGCGAGCTGGGATACCTGCACCTGCAGCTGTTCAGCATCCGCCGGGCGGCGGACAAGCTGAAATACCTGGCCGGCTCCGAGTCCGCGATGGGCGCCTTCATCAACGACATCGTCCCGGAGACCGCGGCACAGCTGCTGCGCGACGCCCGCTGAGTTAGGGGGCGGGGGGCCTGGGACAAAGGCCCCCCGCGGGGAAGGACGGCAGGCGAACCACCTACTGGTCGCGTCGGCCCCCAGAACCTGTCGGCGCCCGGGACATGGGCAGCCAGACCGGTGGGCGACTGTGAGGCGACGCGATCGTCATCCGTTCTACAAGAAGAACGAAGGCCGTGCCCCTTGGTAACGCATCCTAAACATGCGATTTACCGCATTCATCCGAATCGCGAAAAAAGGACCGCCGACATTACGTCGGCGGTCCTTCCTCATTCGCGATCTGCGATCAGGCGAACTTGCGCGCCAGGTTCTCGTCCAGCGCGTTCATGAACTCCTCCGTGGTCTGCCACGGGGCGTCCCGGGAGATCAGCAGCGCGAGGTCCTTGGTCATCTGACCGCCCTCGACGGTCTCGATGCAGACCCGCTCGAGCGTCTCGGCGAACTCGGTGACCGCCGGGGTGCCGTCGAGCACGCCGCGGTGCTTGAGGCCACCGGTCCACGCGAAGATCGAGGCGATCGGGTTGGTCGAGGTCTTCTCGCCCTTCTGCCACTGCCGGTAGTGCCGGGTGACCGTGCCGTGCGCCGCCTCCGCCTCGACGGTCTTGCCGTCCGGGGTCATCAGCACCGAGGTCATCAGGCCGAGCGAGCCGAAGCCCTGCGCCACCGTGTCGGACTGCACGTCGCCGTCGTAGTTCTTGCAGGCCCAGACGTAGCCGCCCTCCCACTTCATCGCGGCGGCGACCATGTCGTCGATCAGCCGGTGCTCGTAGGTCAGGTCGGCGGCCTTGAACTGCTCGGCGAACTCGGTCTCGAAGATCTCGGCGAACAGGTCCTTGAACCGGCCGTCGTACGCCTTGAGGATCGTGTTCTTCGTCGAGAGGTAGACCGGGTAGTTGCGGGCCAGGCCGTAGCGGAACGAGGCGCGCGCGAAGTCGCGGATCGACTCGTCGTAGTTGTACATCGCCATCGCGACGCCGCCGCCCGGGTAGTCAGCGACGTGGAACTCCATCGGCGCCGAGCCGTCCTCGGGCGCGAACGTGACGGTGAGCTTGCCCGGGCCCGGCACCACGAAGTCGGTCGCCTTGTACTGGTCGCCGTGCGCGTGCCGGCCGATGATGATCGGCTTGGTCCAGCCCGGTACCAGCCTCGGTACGTTCGACATGATGATCGGCTCGCGGAAGACGACGCCGCCGAGGATGTTGCGGATCGTGCCGTTCGGCGACCGCCACATCTTCTTCAGGCCGAACTCCTCGACGCGGGCCTCGTCGGGGGTGATCGTCGCGCACTTGACGCCGACACCGTGCCGCTTGATCGCGTTGGCCGAGTCGATGGTCACCTGGTCATCGGTCTCGTCGCGGTGCTGGATCGAGAGGTCGTAGTACTCGAGGTTGACGTCGAGATACGGCAGCACCAGCTGTTCGCGGATCTGCTTCCAGATGATCCGGGTCATCTCGTCGCCGTCAAGCTCCACGACCGGGTTGTTCACCTTGATCTTCGCCATCGACGGCGCTCCTCTCCCGGGACACATGTTTTAGCAGTACAAGCGTACTGCAGGCCGGTTGGTGATCGCCCCCGGCCCTGCGCTTCGGCGCCGCCGAGCAGAATGGCGTGATGTCCGCCATTCACACCGTGGGGCCGCTCACCATCATCGCGCTACAGGACGCCGAAGGTCCGCACTTCGACCGGCGCGAGGACGCGATCCCGGCGGCGACACCCGCGCAGTGGGCCGCCGCCGACGCGATCGACCCCGCCGCGCGGTCCGCCGACGGCCGGTGGTGGTTGCGCTTCCGGAGCTTCGCGATCCGGTACGGCGACAGCGGCCCGGTCACGCTCGTCGACGCTGGAATCGGGCCGGCGGACTCGCTGGCCGCCGATTGGGCCCCCGTACTAGGTCGCCTGCCGGACGAGGCGTCGGCGGCCGGGATCGCCGCGTCCGACGTCCACGCCATCGTGCTGACCCACCTGCACACGGACCACATCGGCTGGGCCGTTCCGGCGGACTCGCCCTTCACGAACGCCCGGGTGATCGTGCAGCGCGCGGACGCCGAGGCGTACGCGGCGGCCCGCCAGGAGAAGGCGCTGCTCGAGCCGCTGCGCCGGCAGGGGCGCCTGCAGGTGGTCGACGGCGACGTGGCGCTGTCGACGGGCGTACGGATCCTGAGCACCCCGGGGCACACCCCCGGGCACCAGAGCGTGCTGGTCAGCTCCGGAGACCGGAGCCTGCTGATCACCGGGGACCTGCTGGTGCACGCCGTCCAGCTGCTGGACCCGGCGCTCGGCTACGGCCACGACACCGATCCCGAGGCGGCCCGCGCGAGCCGGGTCTCGGCGCTCGCCGCGGCCGCGTCCGGCGACACGTGGCTGGCGACGTCGCACCTGGGCACGCCGTACCGCCGCTCCGGAATCTGAAAAGGCCAGGACCCGAGCGGGTCCTGGCCTTTCACGATGTGCGAATCAGAGCTCGGCGACGTCCGCCTGCTTGGCGCGGACCGCCTCGGCGGCCTCCTTGAGGCCGGCCAGCTCGGCGGCCGTGAGCTCGGTCTCGACGACCTTCTTCACGCCCTCGGCGCCGATCTCGGCCTCGACGCCCAGGTAGACGCCCTTGATGCCGTACTCGCCGTCGACCCAGGCGCAGACCGGCATGACCGCGCCGGAGTCCTCCGCGACGGCCTTGGCCATGCGCGCGGCGGCGGCGGACGGCGCGTAGTACGCCGAGCCGGTCTTGAGCAGCGCCACGACCTCGGCGCCACCGTTGCGGGTGCGGGTGACGAGCTCCTCGACCTTGTCGGCCGGGAGCAGCTCGGCGAGCGGCTTGCCGTTGACCGAGGACTTCGACGGGACCGGCACCATGGTGTCGCCGTGCGAGCCCAGCGTCAGGGTCCGGACGCTGCCGACCGGAACCTTCAGCTCCTCGGCGACGTTGTTGGTGAAGCGGGCCGAGTCGAGCATGCCCGCCTGGCCGAGCACCCGGTTCTTCGGGAACTGGGTGGCGATCTGCGCGAGCGCGGTCATCTCGTCGAGCGGGTTCGACACGACGATGACGACGGCGTTCGGCGCGTACTTCGCGACGTTCTCGGCGACCTGGCGCACGATCTTGGCGTTGACGCCGAGCAGGTCCATGCGGCTCATGCCCGGCTTGCGGGGCAGGCCGGCGGTGATGACGACGACGTCGGAGCCCTCGATGGCCTCGTAACCCTCGCCGTTCGGCCCGGTGGTGGCGCCGACGATCTTGGTCTCGAAGCCCTCGATCGGCCGCGACTGGTTGAGGTCCAGCGCGAGGCCCTCGGGCTTGCCCTCGACGATGTCGGTGAGCACCACGGTCTCGAAGACGTCGTACTCGGCCAGACGCTGTGCGGTCGTGGACCCGTAGAAACCGGCGCCTACGACGGTGACCTTCTTGCCCATGTCTCTCACTCCCAGTCGGCGGGACGACTTTTCCGGACCGTATCAGTCGGTTAACGGCGCATTACCCGGCAGGGGCGATCAGGGGGAGGTAAGCCACTCCCGTTACCCGCAGACCTGCGCCCCGTGTGCGGTGGCGAACTGCGCCGCCTGCGTCAGGTCGATCTTCGCCCCGGCGATGGCGACGTCGCGCAGCACGACCCCGTCCAGGTCGGCACCGCGCAGGTCCGTGCCCTTGAGCACCGCGCCCTGCAGCCGGGCGTTCGAGAGATCCGCGCCGCGCAGGTCCGCCCGGGTGAGGTCGGCGTTGGTGAGATCCGCCTCCCGCAGCCGCAGGCCGCCCAGCCGCGCGGCGGTGAGGTTGGCACCGCGCAGCGAGACGAAACCCCAGTCGCCGCCGTCGATGGTGAGCGGGCGCAGCCCGCAGTCGAGAAACTGGGTGCCGGTCAGCTTGCAGCCCACCAGGGTGGCGTCGAAGAACGAGCAGCGGCGCAGCACCGACTGCGTGATCGCGCAGTTGGTGAGCTCGGCGGCGTTGAACCGCACGTTGCCGAACTCGCAGTGGGTGAACGTGCAGCCGGCGAGCTTCGCCTCCGACCAGTCGACGTCGTGGAACGCGCAGTCCTCGTAATGTGCGCGTTCCACCTCGTCGAGGGCCCAGTCCTTGCCGGAGAAGGTCTCGTTCCGGACCACTTCCACGTCCATCAGTGGTAGAAGTGCCGCGTGCCGGTCAGGTAGACGGTGAGGCCGGCCTTCTCGGCCGCCTCGATCACCAGGTTGTCGCGGATCGAGCCGCCCGGCTGCACGACCGCCTTGACGCCGGCCGCGATCAGCACCTCGAGCCCGTCCGGGAACGGGAAGAACGCGTCCGAGGCCGCGACGCTGCCCTTGGCCCGGTCCGGGCCGGCCCGGTTCACCGCGAGGTTCGCGGCGTCGACCCGGTTGACCTGGCCCATGCCGACGCCGACGGTCGCGCCGTCGTGCGCGAGCAGGATCGCGTTGCTCTTCACGCCCCGCACGGCCCGCCAGGCGAAGACGAGGTCGGCGAGGTCCTCCGGCGCGGCCGCCTCGCCGGTGGCCAGCGTCCAGTTCGCCGGGTCGTCGCCCGCGGCGTCGATCCGGTCCGACAGCTGCACCAGGACGCCGCCGCCGATCTGCTTGATCTCGGCGGGCGGCGGGTTCCAGGCCGGCGCGACAAGCACCCGCAGGTTCTTCTTCGCGCGGAACACCGCGAGCGCCTCGTCGTCGAACGACGGCGCGACGATGACCTCGGTGAAGATGCCGTCGAGCTGGTTCGCCAGTTCGGCGGTCACCTCCCGGTTGACCGCGATGACCCCGCCGAACGCCGACACCGGGTCGCAGGCGTGCGCCTTGCGGTGCGCCTCGGCGACGTCGGCGCCGATCGCGACGCCGCACGGGTTGGCGTGCTTGATGATCGCCACGCACGGGTCGGTGAAGTCGTTCGCCGAGCGCCAGGCGGCGTCCGCGTCGACGTAGTTGTTGTAGGACATCTCCTTGCCGTGCAACTGCTCGGCCTGCGCGAGCCCGGCGGGAGCGTTCGGGTCGAGGTAGAGCGCGGCCTGCTGGTGCGGGTTCTCGCCGTACCGCAGCGGGCTCTGGCGCTCGAGCGCCAGCCCGGCGAACTCCGGCCACTCGGCCGGCGCGAGGGTGGTCGCGCACCAGTTCGCGACCGCGACGTCGTACTCCGCGATGTCGGCGAAGGCCCGGGCGGCGAGCAGCCGGCGCTGCGAAAGCGTGAAGCCGCCGTCCCGCAGCGCGTCGACGATCAACGGGTACGCGGCCACGGAGGTCACCACGGCGACCGAGGGGTGGTTCTTGGCGGCCGCGCGGACCATCGCCGGGCCGCCGATGTCGATCTGCTCGACGCACTCGTCGACGGTGGAGCCCGCGGCGACGGTCTCGGTGAACGGGTACAGGTTGCTGACCAGCAGGTCGAAGGGCTCGACGCCCAGCTCGGCCAGCTGCGCCTGGTGTGCGGGCAGGCGCAGGTCGGCGAGCAGGCCCGCGTGCACACCGGGGTGCAGCGTCTTGACCCGTCCGTCCAGGCACTCCGGGAACCCGGTCAGCTCCTCGACCCGGGTGACCGGCACGCCGGCCGCCTCGACGACCGACGCGGTCGAACCGGTGGAGACGACCTGCACCCCCGCCGCGTGCAGGGCCCGCGCGAGCTCGACCAGTCCGGTCTTGTCGTAAACGCTGAGCAGCGCCCGCTTGATCGTTCGGCGGCCCTCGTCGGAGGTCATGGGATCCGTACCTTCCTGTCCGTGATGGTCCAGCCCTCGCGGACCAGCCGGCCGACATGCTCGACAAGCTGACGGCGCTCGGCGTCCTTGATCCGCTCGGTCAGCGTCTCCTCCGTGTCGTCGTCGAGCACGGGGACGCTGACCTGGGCGATGATGGGTCCGGTGTCGACACCCGCGTCGACGAAGAAGAGGGTCGCCCCGGCGATCTTCACGCCGTAGGCGAGCGCGTCGCGCGGGCCGTGGATGCCCGGGAACGACGGCAGCAGCGCGTTGTGCGTGTTGACGTAGCGGTCGCCGAACGCGGTCAGGAACTCCCTGCCGACCAGCTTCAGGAAGCCGGCCGAGATGACCAGGTCGGGCTTGTGCTCGGCAACGTGGCCGGCGAGGGCGGCATCCCAGTCGTCCCGGGTCGGGTAGGCCTTCACCGAGTCGACGAACGTGGGTATGCCGGCCTTTTCGGCGCGTTCGAGTCCGGCGATGCCGTCCCGGTCGGCTCCCACCGCGACGACCCTCGCGCCGTACGCGGGATCCGCGGCGGCATCGAGGAGCGCCTGCAGGTTGCTGCCGGAGCCGGAGACGAGGACGACCAGGCGGGCGGGCGCGGGGTCTGTCACCCGAGCACCCTATCGCCGCGCCGACCCGGACCGGTAAACGGGTGGTTTCGGGCTATTTGCGGTGCGGGGCCCGGAAGGCCCGGCCCGCGGCCGCGCCGATGCTCGCGGACACCGCGACCACGATGGTCGCGATCAGCGCGACGTGCCACGGCACCGGACCGATCTCGGCGAGCCGCCCGTCGCCCAGCGAACCGCCCGACATCCAGGACAGCAGGCCCAGCACCAGCCCGGCGACCGGCCCGGAGAGCAGCGCCGCGCCCAGCACCAGCGACCAGGCCGGCTCGACCGGCGCCGGGTCGCCCGGTTTACGGCCCTGGGTCAGGTGGCCGTCGACGACGTGGTGCACGTCGACCAGCCGCCGGGTCAGCAGCCAGCCCGAGGCCATCGCCGCCAGGACCGGCACCGCAAGCAGCGCCGCGCCGCTCGCGCCCAGCGGCCCGTCCGGCAGGCCCGACAGCAGCGGCAGCGTCGGCAGCGGCCCGACCGTCACCTCGGTGAGCCGGATCGCCGAGTCGGTGCCGAGCAGGAAGCCGGGGCCCAGCAGGTACGCCGCCGCCCAGACCACGGCGTTCGCCCCGTAGGCAAGGCTGACCAGCGTGATGCCGGCCTGTCCCGCCACGCCGGTCCGGTAGGCGGAGATCATGTCCGCCGCCTGCGAGCCGCCGACCGCCACCGACAGCCCGGCGAAGGCCGCGCCCGCCGCGAGGATCAGCAGCGCCGTCACCACTCCGGCGCGCAGGCCGTGGCGCAGCGCCGGCGGGATCCGGCGGGCCGTCACGACGAGCGCCTCCGTGCCGCGCAGCGATCCGATCAACGAGAACGCCAGCCCCGCCAGGAAGAAGTTCAGGGCCGCCCGGCCCGGGGAGACGTCCGTGCCCCGGCCGTCGACCGCGAGGGCCGCACCGGCACCCAGAATCGCGTACGCGAGGCCGATCGCCCCGGCGACCAGCAGGGCCGCCCGGGGCGAGCCGC
>NZ_JBEZXZ010000022.1:0-19677 GCF_040638275.1 Actinoplanes sp. NPDC026623
CGGCCGCGCCGCGCGCAGCGCACCACCACGCGCTCGGCGCAGAGCGCCACCGCCCGGATAGCGGCCCCGGTGACCAGCAGGTCGCGGGCCGAGTCGGAGCGGACCGCCAGCACGGTTCCGGCCCGGCCGGGCCGCGGTGCCGGCACGGCCAGGTCCTGCCGGGCCAGGATGTGGTCGACGGCGGCGCTCAGGTCGCCGGCCACGGCGGGCGCGGCGGCGATCTCGCCGGTGCGGGTCACCGGCGTCGGCACCAGCACGCCGGCGGCGCCGGCCGCCTGGGCGGCGGTCATGTCGCGACCGATGTCGCCCACCACCACACAGCGGTACGCGGGTACGTCCAGCGCGTCGGCCGCGCCGTTGACCAGGCCCGGCGCGGGCTTGCGGCAGCGGCAGCCGGCCGCGTCGTCGTGCGGGCAGATCTGCCAGGTGCCGAACGGCCCGAGCAGCGCCTCGACCCGTCGATTGACGGCGGCGAGCTGAGCGGTGGTGAAGCGACCGCGGGCCAGGCCGGACTGGTTGGTGACCACGCCGAGGCGCAGGCCGGCGGCGCGCAGCCGGTCCAGCGCGGCGCGGGCGCCGGGCATCGCGACGACCCGTCCCGGGTCGCCGTTGTAGGGCACGTCGACGATCAGCGTGCCGTCCCGGTCGAACAGGACGGCGTCGAAGAGGCCGCTCACCGGCGAGCCTCCGCGCTGGTGAGTTCGCGGACGCCGGTGGCCGGTAGCGGACCGGCGGCGCGCCACCTCCACCAGCCTCGCAGCCAGTGGGCCGCGGCCAGCGCCGGGATCACCGCGCTGGTGACGAGCATCGTGGCGACCTCCCGGGGATCACGCGGACCGGGCGCGATCCGGGCGGCGGCGAACTCGGCGGTGCCGGCCGCCCACGCCGTGGCGGCCAGGGCGGCTCCGGCGGTCCAGGCGCGGCGGCGGGTCGTCACGGCGGCGAGTCCGCAGGTCAGGGCGGCCAGGCCGGCGACGGTCACCGCGGCGTGCCGGGTACGGCGGCCGGGCGGGATCTGCAAGGCGGCACGCCAGGCCGAGCCGTAGAGGCGGCGCAGCAGGGCGTCGTCGGCGTTGCCGCGCTGCGTACGCACGCTCACCCAGGGACTCTCCGGGCGTACCGGATGGGTCACCGACCGCTCACCGCGCCGCAAGGTCCAACCGTCCCGGCGTACGCGGTAGGCCAGCTCGGCGTCCTCCCGGAAGGCCCGCGGCAGACGCTCGTCGAAGCCGCCGGCGCGCGCCAGTGCGGCGCGGCGGTAGGCCATGTCGGCGGTGATCCAGGCGCCGCCGGCGAGTCCGGCCGTGACTCTCTCCCAGTCGGTGGGCCGCCGGTCCGGCGGCAGCGGAACGCGCAGGTTGCCCTGCACCCCGCCGACGTGAGCCTCCGCACGGGACAGATCCGCGCCGAGGCGGTCGAGCCAGTCGGGGTCGGGCAGCACGTCGTCGTCGAGGAAGGCGACCCACTCGTGCCGGGCGGCCCGCCAGCCGACGTTGCGGGCGGCCGCGGGACCCGCGGCCCGGCCCTCGGTCACGGTCATCGCGGCGCCGGGCGGGATGGGCAGCGGCGCCGACCGGTCCGGCCGGTCGTCGACCACCACGATCTCCATCGGCAGGGGGCAAGCCTTGCCCCCGGCCAGGGCGGTGAGTAGGGCGGCGAGGCTGGGCCGGCCTAAGGTCGGCACGACGACGGAGACGCCGCTCACCGGCCGCCCCCGAAGGCGGTCGCCCGGTGTACCGCGAACGGGCCGAGAGCGAGCAGGTCGACCGGCGCCGACCCGAACAGCTCCATCGCCTCGCGCGGCGTGTCGACCATCGGACGACCGGCCGTGTTCAACGAGGTGTTGACCACCACCGGCAGGCCGGTGAGCCGTTCGAACTCCGCCAGCAGCGCGGCGACCGCCGGCTCGGTCTCGGCGTGCACGGTCTGCACCCGGGCGGTGCCGTCCACATGGGTGACCGCCGGGATACGGTCCTTCCACTCCGTCTTCACCCGATGCACGAAAAGCATGTAGGGACTCGGGTAGACGCCGTCGAAGATCTCGGCGAAGCGTTCGGCGCGGACCATCGGGGCGATCGGACGGAACTGCTCGCGGCCCTTCACGTCGTTCATCCGGGTCTGTGTGTGCCGGTCGCCGGGGTGTGCGAGCAGCGAACGGTGGCCGAGAGCACGCGGGCCGTACTCGCTGCGTCCCTGGTACCAGGCGACGATGCCATTGCCGGCCAGGACCCGCGCGGCCTCGGCGGCGATCGACTCCGGCCGGGTGTAGGGCAGGGCGGCCCGGCGCAGCTCGGCCTCGAGCTCGCCGTCGCTCCAGCCCCGGCCGAGGGCCGCCGTGGTGAACGGCTCGACCCGGTCTTCGCAGATCGCGAGGGCCGCGCCGAGCGCGGTGCCGGAGTCGCCGGCCGCTGGCTGCACCCACACCCGGTCGAACGGGCCCTCGGCGGCGATCCGGGCGTTCGCCACGCAGTTGAGCGCGGTGCCGCCGGCCATGGTCAACGTCTTCGGGCCGCCCGCCGCGTCGTACGTCCAGCGGGCCAGGTCGAGCATGACCTCCTCGAGCCGGACCTGGACGCTGGCCGCCAGGTCGGCATGCGCGTCGGTCAACTGCCCGTCCGAGGCCCGCGCCTTGGCCAGGGCGTCCCAGTCGACGCGCTCTACGGTGAAGCCGCCGTCGCCGGTCGTCCTGACCAGATCGCGCAGCAGGCCGAGGAACCGTGGCGTGCCGTACGAGGCGAGCGCCATCACCTTGTACTCATCGCTGGAGTGCAGAAAGCCGAGGTGCCGGGTCAGGTCCTCGTAGAGCAGGCCGAGCGAGTGCGGCAGTTCCTGACTTCTCAGCACCTCCAGCCGCCCGTCGCGGTAGACGCCGCCGAGGTGGCTGGCGACCTCGCCGCGCCCGTCGAGTACCAGAACCGCGTTGTCCTCCGGCACTGAGAGGCCGGCCGACGCGGCATGCGCGACGTGATGCGGCACAAAACGGACCTGGTCCGGATCGAGGCCGGGCAGTGCCGCGGCGAGGAACTGCGGCGCCCGCCGGGCGTAGTCGAGGCGCAGATGGTCCGAGGGATCGTCGAGCCCGAGGGTGGCCGCGTCCCGGCCGAGGCCCGGGTCGAAGGAGTAGGCGACCGCGTCGAGGTCGCCGGGTCGCAGGCCGGCCTCGTGCAGGCACCAGGCGGCGGCCAGGTCGGGCAACTCCCAGGCGGCGAACGGGACCGGCCGCTTGCCGTGCTTGCGCCGGCTGAACCGCTCCTCTTCCGCGGCCGCGACCACCTGACCGTCGACGATCAGCGCCGCGGCCGGATCGTGGAAGATCGCATTGATTCCGAGGACTCGCATGCGGCGCCGTGTACCCCGTGATCTCGGGACTATTCGCTTGATCGTCGACTTCTCCGTGACAAACTTCGAGTTCTCAAGCTGCACTGATATTGATCGAATGTCAGGTTTGGAGTGTTCGCCAGAGGGCAACCGCCCGGCCATGGACGAGGTACGACAGCTCATTGCCGGCGCCTGGGGACCGGGCGGCGCCGGGCATCACCTGACCGTCTTCGACCCGGCCACCGGCGAACCGGTGACCCGCGTGGCGGTCAGCTCCCGCGACGACATATCGGCGGCTGTCGCGGCCGCTCGGACGGCGGCGCCCGGATGGGCCGCCACCGCCGCCGGCGCCCGCACCGCCGCCCTGCACGCCGCCGCCACCGCGGTCGGGGCGGCCACCGGCGAGCTCGCCGCGACCATGTCGGCCGAGATGGGCAAGCCGGTCGGCGCCGCCGCCGAGTCGATAGCGGCCGGGGTGAGCACATTGCGCCAATACGCCGAGCTCGGCTCTACCCACCGCGGCCGCGCGCTGGCCGGCGACGACCCGGCGATCGATCTGATGACCCACGTGCCGCGCGGCGTGGTCGCGGTGATCACGCCCTGGAACGATCCGGTGGCGGTCTCCTGCGGGCTGCTCGGCGCCGCGCTGGTCACCGGCAACACGGTCGTGTACAAGCCGAGCGAGCGGACCCCGGCCACGGGGTGGCGGCTGGCCGAGCTGCTCGCCCCGCACTTTCCGGATGGCGTGTTGGGCCTGGTCAACGGCGACGGGCCGGTCGGCGCCGTGCTCGCCGCCGCCCCGGTCGACGTGGTCGCCCACGTCGGCTCGACCGCAACCGGCCGGTCGATCGCCGCCGCATGCGCCCGCACCGGCGCCAAGGCGCTGCTGGAGAACGGCGGCAGCGATCCGCTGATCGTGGACGCGGACGTGGATCCGGCCTGGGCGGCGGCGCAGGCCGCGGTCGGTGCGTTCGCCAACTCGGGCCAGATCTGCGTCGCCGTCGAACGCATCTACGCACACCGTGACATCGTCGGGCCTTTCCTCGACGCGCTGGCCGCCGAAGCGGACAGATGGGCCGGTCATCTCGGCCCGCTGGTCGACCGGCGGCTCCGCGACGCCGTCGACGATCAGGTGCAGCGGGCGGTCAAGGACGGCGCCCGGGCGCTCCGCGGCGGTGCGGTGCCGCCGGGACCGGGCGCCTTCTATCCGCCGACCGTGCTGGCCGACTGTACCGATGAGATGGCCGTCATGCGGGACGAGACGTTCGGACCGGTGGCGCCGGTCGCCACCGTGGAGTCCTTCGACGAGGCGCTGCGCCGGGCCGCCGACTCCCCGTACGGGCTGGCGGCCACTGTGCTGACCGGCTCGATGAGCCACGCCCAGCGGGCGTGGCGGACCCTTCCCACCGGCACCGTCAAGATCAACGCGGTGTTCGGTGGGGCGCCCGGCGGTGCCGCGCATCCCCGGGGCGGCAGCGGGCAGGGCTTCGGGTACGGCCCGGAGCTGCTGGACGAGATGACCGCGACCAAGGTCGTCCACCTGGAGGCGCCGCCGGCCGGCTGGTGAAACCGCCGGCTCGCGGACCTGACCCGCGAGCCGGATCAGGCCGGATTCGACGGCCGCGGGACGGACGTCCCGGCCGGCCGGGTGCGTCAGGTGCCGCACCACCAGCTCCGGCACGTACGACAGCTCCCGGCCCGTCGCGGCCAAATCCATCGCGAGCAACGCCTCCTCGCCGTACATGAAGAGCCGGGGATTGAATCCGCCCACCGACAGGAAGACGTCGCGCCGCACCACCACCGCGCAGGCCAGGAAGCCGAGAACCGCCGGGCCGGCGGCGCCGCGCGGTGTACCCAGCGACGCCGCCGCCATCTTTGCCGACACCGGGTCGAGGCGTTGTTCCCCGCCGACCAGGACGCGGGCGGCGAGCAGGCCGGCCCGCGGGTGCGCCCGCATCAGCTCGGCCGCCCGGGCCAGCGACCCCGGGGTCCAGTACGAGTCGTCATCGACGAAGGCGACGTACGGGGTCCGGGCCCGCCGTACACCCACATTGCGGGCGGCGGCTCCCTGATTCGTGGCCAGACGCACCAAGTCGACCGATGGAAGATCGGCGATCCTGTCGGAGGCGTTGTCGACCAGGACGACCGGCGCGCGGTGGTACGGGACGGACTCGACCAAGCGCTCCCACCGGTTGCGGGTGGCGACCACCACCGTGATCTCATCGGTCTCGATCGGCATCGCCCAGCTTGGGTGGGGCGCCGGGCGACTCGACGGCGTGGCATCTCCTCCCGGCTCGATCACCATGGTGGCCGGTTACCCACCGTCGCTTGAGCCAATCCACCCGCGGTTGCGATCCGGTTGTACGTGCTCCAACGGCCGAAGCACCCCGGCAGCGCTTCCCGATAGGGCGTACGCGCCGAGAGACGGCGTTCGTCGCACCTGGGGGATCGCCGTCTTGGCTCCGATACTCGCGCCGCTTCGCGAACGCAACTTCCGGCTCTGGGCCGTGGCCGACCTGGTGTCGACGAGCGGCACCTGGATGCAGGTGCTCGGGCTGAACTGGGTCGTCCTGTCGATGACCGGGTCGGCCGCGACGATGGGCTTCACGGTGATGGCGCAGGCGCTGCCGGTGCTCGTCCTCGGCGGCTGGGGTGGCGCCCTGGCCGACCGGCTGCCGGCCCGGCCGCTGCTGATCGCCTGCCACGTGGCCCGGGCGTTGCTGGCGCTGTCGCTGGTGTTCGACACCGGCCGGCTGTGGCCGATTTACGCGGTGGCGCTGGCCTCCGGCGTGATCAGCGCCGTCGAGGGCCCGACTCTGGGCCGCTTCGGCTCCGCGCTGGTGCCGGGCGAGGTGCTCGGGTCGGCGCTGGCGCTCGGTTCGGTGCTCAGCTCAGCCGGGCGGATCGGCGGCATGGCGCTGGGCGGCGTCCTGGTCGGTTTCACCGGTCCCGCCCCGCTCTTCGCGATCAACGCGGCGTCGTACCTGGCGGTGATCGGGGCGCTCGTCGTCATCCGTTCCGGCTCGATGCGACCGCTGGCCGTGGCCCCGGAATCCGACCGAGGAGTGCGTGCGGGCCTGCGCTACGTGCTCAGCCAGCCGGTGGTCCTGATCGTGCTGGCGTTGTCGCTCGTGCTCGGTTCGCTCGGCCGCAACTATCAGGTGACTATGGCGGCCATGACCGCCGGGCCGCTGCACGGCGGCTCCGGTTCCTACGGCGTGCTCTCGACGGTCTTCGCCGTCGGAGCGGTGGTCGGCGGCCTGCTGCTGGCCGGCAGCGGCCGGGCCACCCTGCCCGTGCTGGTCGGCACCGGCCTGACGATCAGTGTCCTGCAGCTCTGCTCCGGCCTCGCCCCGAACGTCATCGGCTTCGCGGCGCTGATCCTGCCGATCGCGGCGGGCGCGGTCGTCCTCGACACGGTCGTCTCGACCCGGGTGCAGCTGGACACCCGCGAGGAGATGCGGGGCCGGGTCCTGGCCGCGCTCGGCGTGACCTCCTCGCTTTCCGGCATCGTGGGCGCCCCGCTCATCGGCTGGCTCTGCGACACCATCGGCCCCCGGGGCGCGCTGGTGCTGGCCGGCGTCATCACCACGGCAGCCGCCGCCGCGGGCGGGATGGCCCTGGCCCGGATCGCCGGCTCAAAGACACGCTCCGCCGTGCCCGTCCTCGGCCGCACCCTCGCCGAGCAGGCGATCTGATCACGAAAGACCGCAGCCGGTAGGGGTCGGCGCATCGGGCAAGGCGCCGAGCGCCATCGCGTCGCCCACGGCCTCACGGTGTGTCCGGCCGCCGGCGCCGGCGCGGCGTTCGGCGCACGAAAGCCGATGGTTCTATCGCGGTCTGATGGGTACGCCGGCGTCATGCCGGCGTCTACCGCGACGCCGACTGGTGCTCGATGGACGTGGCGGGGGAGGGGGCGGCCGGCCAGCTGACTGAGGTCTTCCGCGGCACCGACGCGGTGGTCGGGGTGTACTCGGCCGGGCCCAAGGACGCCTTCGTGACCGAGGCCTACCCGCGGGGCGGCGTGCGGCGGTCGTCGTACAGCCGGCACAAGGCGCTGGTCGAGCGGACGCTCGACGAGGTCGAGTCGGATCATCCGATCTGCGGGTGGTGCGGGTCCGGCCCGGCCCGGCCCGATCTTCCAACGGGCGGCCGGCACCGAGATCGCGCGGTACTTCGCCGGGCCGCTGCTGCCCGTCCGACTCCTGCGATATCAGCGCATCCCGGTGATCCCGGCCCATCCGAGGCTGCGGATGCAGGCGGTGCACGCCGACGACGTGGCGGACGCGTACGCCCGGGTCCTGCGGTTCGATGTCCGGGGCGCTTTCAACATAGCTGCCGGGCCGGTGCTCGATGCGCGGGTGGCGGCGGAGGTCTTCCACGGCGTACGCGTGCCGGTGCCCGGGCCCGCCCTGGCCGGCGCCGCCGCACTCAGCTGGTGGTTGCGTCTGCAGCCGATCGATCCCGGCTGGATCCACCTGGCGCTGAAGGCGCCGCTGATGTGGTGTGCGCGGGCGGCCGAGGAACTCGGCTGGCAGCCCCGGCGGGACGCCGTGTCGACGTTGCGTGAGCTGGTCGAGAGTACCGCCGCCCCGGGGCCGCCGCTGTCCGGCGACCCGGATCGGCCGGGGCGCCCGGGCGGGGTGACGCACGGGCGGTTGCCCGGCACCGGCGCTCCCTGCTGAGCGGCCCGGCGCGGTCGCCGCCGCGGCGTTCACGGTCACCCGTATCCAGGCGGCCGGCCGGCGGTGAAGCGTGCTGCGCGGGCTTACCCGGATCGGGGTCAGTCGCCGGTCAGGGTGGCGAGGCCGCAGAGTTCTAGGGTCTGGCGGACGTGCGGTCCGGCGCCGGTAAGGGTCAGATCGATGCCGGCGACGGAGGCGGCGGACGCCGCATCCGCCAGAGTGGTGACACCGGCGGCGTCGATGAGGGCGACGCCGGCGAGGCCGACGACCATTCGGTCCGTTCCCGCGGTCGCGACGGCGTGGCGCAGGCAGTCGCGCAGGCGCGGTGCGCTGTCACGGTCGATTTCACCCTGGACCCGTACGGTCAGGGTGCGGTCGGCGTGCTTCATGGAAAGGTGGAGCTCGTGGGTGTCGGTGGTGTTCCACAGCGGCGGCTCGTCGGTGAGCATCGCCTGACGCAGCCAGGACAGGGCGCGGTTGAGTAGCCGGGAGACGTGCATCTGCGAGATGCCCAGCTCGGCGGCGATCTCGGTCTGGGTCTGGTTGCCGTAGAAGCGCATTGCCAGCATTCGGCGTTCCCGGTCGGGTAGTCGCATCAGCAGTCGGGCGACGGTCACCTTGTCGTCGACCATTTCCAGGTCGGTGTCGCCGACTCCGAGCCGGTCAGCGAGGGTATGGGCGGTTGTGTCGTGGTCGGCGATCGGTGACGCGTCCAGCGAGACCAGGGAATATCCGCCGCCCGCGATCAGGGTTTCGGTGATCTCGTTTTCGGTGACTCCGACGTGGGCGGCGAGTTCGGCCAGGGTCGGTGCCCGGTGGAGTTCGCCGGTCAGCTGGGTCCTGGCGTGCCGTACCTCCAGGAGTAGTTCGCGGATCGGTCGCGGCACGTGTACCGCCCACGTCGTGTCTCGGAAGTGGCGCTTGAGTTCGCCGGAGATGGTGCTGACGGCGTACGCGGTGAATGAGCCGCGTTCGGGGTCGTACCGGTCGACGGCTTTGACCAGGCCGAGCCGGGCGACCTGCTCGAGGTCATCGAGGGGTTCCCCGCGGTCGCGGAGCCGGCCGGCGAGGCGGCGGGCGAGCGGCAGGCATTCTCGGGTGAAGCGTTCCCGTTCCTGCGTGGCGTTGGTGGCTGAGGTGGCCGTCGCCCGGCTCGCGTAGGCGACCGCGGCGGCGTCCAGGTCTTCCAGTTCCCGGGAACTGCGTGGCGCTGACATGGGCTGTCCCTCCCTGAGACTGCCAACCATCACGGCATCTGGGTGGTACGTCCTCGAACGAAGTTACTGCCCGAGCGGTCACCGCGGGAAACACATCGAGGAACTACGTCGGATCGGACAATTCCGGTAATCGCTCCATGGTCGGGACTGCTCGTCGTCGCCCGGCTACGTAGGGAAGAGCCCGGTAAAGGGACGAGACAACTACTACTCGCCGCCGCATGTACGGGCCGCTGGCGGGTATGCAGGCGGGACCTGCTGGATGTGCCGGCGCGGCTACTTCGCCCAGTGCGAGACGACCCAGGTCACGGCCCAGGGCACGGGCGCCGCCCTGTTCGGCTACACCAAGCTGTACGGCCAGGTGCCGGGCGGGCAGGCCGAGTATCCGCGGGTGCCGCAGGCCCAGCTCGGGCCCATCAAGGTGCCGGACGGGCATCCGGACGGGCGCTACCTGTTCCTGTCCGACGTGCTGACCACCTCCTGGCAGGCGGCCAGGAGCCTGACGGGTTCCGGGCCGGTCCTCCGGCCCGGAAACGATCACTTCGAGGGCGGCGCGCCCGGCTCGGCCATGCGGCGGTGCGGGCGCGAGGCCCGGCCCACAGCGGCACTCACGTCGTCTGTGCCTGATCCGCTGGGCCCTACGGGGGGCCCTCGCTATCGAGGCCGGCGCCGTAACGGCTCGGGCTCTCCTGCTCCCCGTCGTCGGCGTCTTCGACGACGAACTGGTCGTGCTCTTCGGCGAAGTCGCCGGCCTTCTCATCGGGATCGCCGAGCGGCTCGAGGCCGCCCCCCGAGGTAGGTTCATGCTCGGAAGTACGCATGTCACGGACATTTCCCGCACCGGGCACACCCAAACACCTCGCCGCTGCCGCGGACGATCGTGATCCGCCGCCTCAACCGCGATGCAGTACGCAGAACTCGTTGCCCTCGGGGTCGGCCAGAACAGTGAAACCCTCATCACCCTGCTGCCCGACGTCGGCGCGCGTAGCGCCCAGCGCCAGCAGCCGCGTCACCTCCGCCTCGACGTCCCCGTCGGCGGCGACCAGATCGGGGTGATCACGGTTCTTGCCGACCTTCGGCGCGTCGGTGGGCTGCAGCCAGACGCTGAGCCCGCCGTCCGCCGGCCATAGATGGGCGTCACCGTCGTCACCCTGCTCGACGCGATAGCCGAGCGCCGCCGACCAGAATGCGGCCATGCGATCGACATCCTTCACGTCCAAGGTCCATTGCGCGAATCGAGCCACCATGCCCTCGAAGATGACCGCCCGTTGGCCGGCCAAACCCCGGCCAGCCCGGCAATGTGTGGTTTGACCTTGCTCATTTCGGGAATTCCGCCGTTCACTCAACGAGTCGGGGTGATCTATGGGCGAGACCGTGGCCGAGGTGGCTCTCAAGGCGCTGGCGGGTGGGCTGCTCGTCCTCACGTTCGCGGCGTTGTCGAAGGGCCTCAGGCCGGAGCGGTTCGCCGGAGTGTTCTCGGCGGCGCCGTCGGTGGCACTCGGCAGTCTCGCCGTGACGCTCCTGTTCGCCGGCACTGGAGACCTGGCTGCGATCGGCTCCGGGATGGCGGTCGGCGCGGCCGGGTTCGTCGGCTATTGCCTTGCGACGCCGCCGTTGGTACGTCGTTTGGGAGCGTGGAAGGGTTCCGCCGCAGCGCTCCTGGTCTGGACGGCGGTTTCAGCCGCGGGCTACTGGACCTTGCTGTCATGAGCCATACCGAGGCGGCACGGTAGCCACAGGCCCGGCTCGACGGGATCTCCGGTACTCCGGCCCGGGAGTGGCTCATCCGGTTCGTCTTCGGTGCGGGAGTATCCGCATTGGCCGGTGTGGTGTCCGAGGTCTGGGGGCCGAAGGCCGGCGGCCTGTTCCTCGCCTTTCCCGCTATCCTGCTGGCCAGCCTCACCCTGGTCGCTAAGGACGAAGGGCCCGCCAAGGCCCGCGAGGAGGCCCGCGGCGCCGTTCTGGGCGCCGCCGGCCTGATCGGTTTCGCGGTCGTGGTCGCCGTCACGGCCGGGCGTTGGCCGGTGTGGGTCACCCTGGTCATCGCGACGCTGGCCTGGGCTGCGATCTCCGGCACAGCCTATTTGCTCACCGCGCTCATGCATCGGGCCCGGCGAGACTGACTGGCGACTCGAGCCACGCCGGAACCACGCCGATGGCGGCAGGCGGCGCTGGGCCGTCGGCACATCTCAGGACAGGTGCTTCGGCGGGTGGTGTGGAGGCGTTGCGGGCGCTGGTCGGTGGTCTGCCGCCGGATTATCCGGGTGCGATGTTGGTGGTTTTGCATCCGCCGAGGGACGCGCCGAGCGCCTTGGCGGCGATTTGGATCGTAGTGGGCCGTTGCCGGCGGCTACGGCGATCGATGGTGAGCCGTTGCGGGCGGGGCGGGTTTTCGTCGCGCGTAATGATCATCATTTGTTGGTTCTCGATGGTCATGTGCGGTTGACTCGGGGGCCGGCGGAGAATCGTCATCGGCCTGCGGTGGATCCGTTGTTTCGTTCGGTGGCGCGGGCGTTCGGTCGGGGTGGTGTTGTCGGGTCGCGTGATGGTCGGGCGGCTGGTCTGTCGAGCATTGTTGCTCGTGGCGGTCGGGATGTGGTGCAGGATCCGGCTGATGCGTTGTATCCGTGGATGCCGCGGGCGGCGCTGGCGTCGGCACCGACGGAGTATGTCGCGCCTGCTGCCAAGCTGGGCGACCTGATCGCAGGGACTCACCGCCATGGATGTTCCGGATGATCCGTCACCGGCCCAGGACCCGCTGTGGGAGGCGGAGGTCGCGATGTCGGAGTTGGGTTCGTTGACCTCTGATGAGTTGGGGGGTGCCGCCGGCTGGTTACGGTTGTCCGTCGTGTGGTGGTGCGTTGTTCCAGATCTCTCGATCAGGCGAATGCGTTCCTTGAGACGGTCCTGACCAGCCTGCAGGCCGCCGTGGCGGTGGTCGATCGGGAACTGCGGGTCGAGATGTGGAACCGTCGGGCCGAGGACCTGTGGGGTTTACGCGCCGCTGAGGTCAGGTCAGCACTTCCTGAACCTCGACATCGGCCTACCCTTGGAAAAGGTACGACCATTGCGCCGCGCCGCGCTCGGTGGTGACCCCCGGCGAGACCGCGGTCGACGCGGTCAACCGGCCGGTGACCGTCCGGGTCGCCTGTGTACCACTGACCAAACACAACACCAACGGTGGCGGCGGCGCGGACGGCGCCATCATCGTGATGGAAACGGACCAGTAAAAGCCGGTGGTGGTTTGGTGCGGCACCGCAGGGGTAGCCGTTCGTCACAGGAGGTCGCGACATGGCAGTCGAATGCTTGGTGACGGCCCATGCGGACGGCCTGACCGCCACGTTGACCGGAGAACTGAGACTGACCGACGCGGCGACGGTCCGGATCCGCTTGTTCAAATGTCTCGCCGAACAGCCGGACGCACTGTTTGTCGACCTTGCCGGTCTGTCGGTCGATAAACCGATCGCTCTGGCCGTCTTCTCGGCGGTCAGCCGCCAGGCGGCCCGCTGGCCGGGCATTCCGGTGCTGTTCTGCGCGCCCACCGACCCGGTCCGAAGCATGTTCCTCGGTGGCGCCTACCGCCGGCTCACGCTTCAGCGCACCGTCGGGTCGGCCCGCGAACAGATCCGCGCCGGCGGGCAGAACCTCCCCTCGATCATCGACGATCTGCTTCCGATCCCCGGTGCGGCCCGCCAGGCCCGCCACGTCGCCACCGACGCCTGCCTGCGCTGGGACCTGCCTGGCCTGGTCGGGTCGGCCTGCGTGATCGCCAGCGAACTGGTCACCAACGTCGTGGACCACGTCGGCACGGTGGCGACGTTGCGGGTCTCGCTTCTGCCCCGGTTCGTGACGATCGCCGTGAAGGACGGCTCGGTCGTCGAACCGCGGCGTCGCCGCCCCGACCTGTCCGGCGGTCGTGGCCTGCTGCTGGTCGAGGCCATGGCCCACAGCTGGGGCTGGCTCCCGGTCGACGGCGGAAAGGTGGTGTGGGCTTCCATAGATCGGGGTTAGTCGCTGGTCAGGGAGCTGCCGCTCGTTGTAGGCCGCGACGCCCGCCACGGACTGGGCGAACCAGGCGAGCAGGAAGATCGTTCCCATGACGATGCCGAGGGAGTTGGAGTAGACGCCGAGTCGCCAGCCGGACGCCTTCGCCCAGGCGGGGGAGTCGTCCCGGGCGTAGGGCCCGACGTGCTGTTGCTCGTCGGACTCGCCGCCGGTCTGGTCCAGCGGCTTCGACTCCGGTGACCCCTTCTGCACCAGCCACACCGTCAGCATGATGAACAGGAAAACTGCAGGTACTCGGACTGCCAGTTCTCGGCGACGTCGACGGCGAAGCTGGCCGAGGTCAGATATCGGCCCAGCGAGACCGGCGGCAGCCCGTCGGTGACCTGCTGGGCGTTGAAGTCGGCGTGCCCGCTGAACGCCTGACCGACCAGGACCACCAGAAACAGCAGCCCGAAGACCAGGCCGAGGGAATGGTCGCGCAACCATCGCATCACCACATCACCGCTGCAACGCGCCGAGAACGAGGAAGTACGCCAGGCCCGCCGCGATGACCACCAGGCAGAGCACGAACAGGGTGCGCATGGTCAGGTCGAACGGACCGCCTGGAATCGTGGGATCGACATGCCCGCGGCCGGTGCCCCCAGCCGACCCGGTCGCCCCGCTGCTGGCCGAGTTCACCGTCGCGGACGCTGTCCTCAGTGTCGGCGTACACAAGTGTGTGACGGGCAGGTGCTCTGCGGTGGGTCCGTAAGACCCTGGCGGCAGTGCATGAGGTGCCTGTCGGACTTCAGGCGACTGACGCCATGAGGTACGAGCCGCATGAGCTGCACGAATAGCAGCGATGGCTCCACGACGCGCCCACCGATGTGCCGGCCGGGTTTCTCACCGCCGTCCGTGCCCACCTGCCCGACATCGCTCAGACCAGGAGGATCCTCGACCTGGACCGGGCGGAGATCCGGGATCGGCTGACCCCGTGTTCACACACCGCGACGTCAAGCCCGACAACATCCGGAATGGACGCGCTGGCTCCGGGCCGCCGCTGACGGCTGAGCCGACCCCGGTCCGAGTTTGTCAGCGGGCCAGGATCCGGTGCTGCAGGGCGATGACGGCTGCGCCGCGAGCCCACTCGCTGAACGTGAACGGCTTGATCACCACGTCGACGGGCGTCGAGGTCCAGTGGGTGTGGGCGGCTAGCGCCGCATCGAACGCGCCGGCGCAGACGTCGTACATCGTCACCGCCTCGCCTGAAAGCACCACCAGCTCCACGCCGGTGATGTTGGCGACGGTGGCAACCACCTGACCGAGGGCGCTGCCGGCGTCCTCGAAGATCCGACGGGCCACCGGCTCGCCGTCGGCGGCCAGCGCCATGCAGGTCTCGAAGGTCAGGTCCGGCCGGTCGAGGGTCGCCGCGACAGCGCGGCGAATCGCCGCCGAGCTGGCGTACGCCCGGGCGCAACCGCGATGGCCCATCTCGCACAGCGGTCCGTTGTCGTGGATCGACATGTGGCCCACGAGGCCGGTGCCTCGCCCGGCCCCGCGCACGAGGCGGTCGCCGATCACCAGGCCGCAACCGAGACCGGCGCCGACGGTGACGAGCGCGAACGAGCTGTGCCCCACCCCCGCACCGAACCACTGCTGGGCGGCGGTCAGCGCGCGTACGTCGTTCTCCACCACCGCGGGCACGCCGGTGGCCGCCGTGACGAGGTCGGCCAGGGGAACGTTGCGCCAGCCCAGAAACGGAGAGTTGGGCACGACCGGGTTTTCCCCGGAGGCGGTGCCTGCCAGGCTGATGCCCACCGCTGCCGGCGCGACTCCCGATCCGGTGAGGTCACGCACGGCATCGCCGATGCCGGCCACGACGTCCTCGACATCGTGGCTGATCAGGGGGCGGCGCAGTTCGCGTTGTATCTCGGCGCGGAGGTCGGTGCGGACCGCGAAAAGCTCCTCTTCGGTGAGCTTGACGCCGATCAACGCCCCACGGCCCGGATCAACCGCCAGCGGCTGAGAGGGACGACCCATGGCGCCGCGATCGTCGAGCGGCTGATGGACCAGGTAGCCGGTTCCCAGCAACGGCTTGGTCAGCTTCGTCAGGGCGGACGGCGACAGGTCGAGCCGGCGGGCCGTTTCGGCCCGCGACAGCGGCCCGTGCACCAGCAGCTCCACGAACACCGATCGCATGCCCTCGGTCAGATGCGCCTCGGACAACACGCGGACATCCTGAACGCCTTTGTTGACGCTGTCAAGCAAGGGATGGGTGAAACGCCAGGTCAGCGGGGCTGCGGAGCTAGGTCGGTTCACGGTGGACGTGATGTCCGCCGACGCAGAGAAAGCCGACCCCGCCCCGTGCGGGTCGAGGCCGTGCCCACGGATGACGGCTGCCTGCTGCGGGTGACCGCCACCTCGTTGGCCCGCGATGTCTTTGCGCTGCTGACGTGGTCTATCCGGCGGCCATCGTGGACGACGGCATGATGACGAAGACCGCATTGTTGCTCTTGTGAACTATCCGACTAGTGAAATGAGGCGCCAAAGCTTTTGGCGGGGCGTTTGGCTCGGAACTTTGTTGACTGGATGTAGATATTAGGGATACGGTACCGATCGATGATGAGCGATGTCTCGGTCGGTGCCAGAACGAGTACGCACGCCGGAGCCGGACATCCCCGGGCACCCCCCTTCCCGCATGGTGTTTCCCTCGACAGGAGGACCTCGTGTCTTCGTTCCTTTCCCATCCCCGTCGCTGGTGGCGTCGTCGGGCGGTGCTGGCCGCTCCGGTCGCCGCGGCCCTCGTCACCGGTGTCCTCGTGGCCGTGCCGGCGTCCGCGGCGGTCGGCAGTCCGCTGGTCGGTGCCGCCTCCGGCCGGTGTCTGGACGTGCTCGGCGGCAGTAACACCCAGGGCGCCGCGGTCGGCATCTACGACTGCCAGGGCAGCCAGAACCAGGGCTGGGTGTTCACCGGCGCCGGTGAGCTGCGCACGTTCAACGAGACCGCGTGCCTGGATGCCCCCGTCAATGCCGCTGCCGGTGCCGCTCTGGTGATCTGGCCGTGCAACGGTGGGCAGAACCAGAAGTTCCGGCAGCACACCGACGGCAGCATCGTTGCCGCGCAGACCGGCCTGTGTCTCGACGTGAACCAGGGAGCCACGGCCAACGAGACACGGGTCATCCTGTGGGCCTGCAACGGCCAGGCCAATCAGCGCTGGTCCAGCACCGGCACGCCGACCATCCCGCCGCCGGGTAACGGCACGTGCGATGTGGCGCCGGTAGATCCGCAGGCCAGCCGACAGGCCCGTAACCTGCTTTGCTACCTGTACAGCCAGTACGGCAACCACATCCTGTCCGGGCAGCGGGAGACCAACGGCCGCGAGGACGAGTTCAATCACATCCGCACGACCACGGGCAAGTACCCGGCGATCCGTGGACTGGACATGTGTGACCGTCCTGGCGCGATCAGCCGGGCCGCCGCCTGGTGGAATGCGGGTGGCATACCGCTGATCGGCTGGCACGTCGGGGCTCCCGGCACCGGCCGTACCTGTGACTACGCCGGGAGTACCTCCATCAACGCGGTTCTCACCCCCGGCACGAACGAGAACCGGGCCTACCTGGCCGAGCTCGACGCCGCCGCGGGTCAGCTGGCGCAGCTGCAGTCTCAGGGCGTCGCCGTTCTGTGGGCGCCGTATCACGAGGCCGGCGGCACCTGGTTCTGGTGGAGCACGGAGGGCGGTAGTCAGTACCAGCGCCTGTGGCGCTACCAGTTCGACTACTTCACCAAGACCAAGGGCGTCCACAATCTGGTGTGGCTGCACCCGTACAACGGAAGCCCGCAGTCGTCCTTCTACCCGGGCAAGCAGTACGTCGATGTCGGCGGTGCGGACACCTACGTCTCCGATCACGGCCCGCTGACCTCGCTGTACAACTCCACCCGGGCCATCGTGGGCGGCACGGTCCCGATCGCCCTGCACGAGAACGGCGCCATTCCGGACCCCGACCAGCTGCAGTCCAGCGGCGCCCGCTGGGTCACCTTCAACACCTGGAACGGTGACTGGCTCTACGGCAAGAACGACGCCGCCTTCCTGCGGAAGGTATACACCCACAACTACGTCGTCACCCGCGACGAAGTGCCGAGCCTCCGGTAGGACAGTGGGCCGCGGGCAACGCGCCCGCGGCCCCGCCCGCCCGCTCGACGACTACGTGCGGTCCTCGGACTCGGTGACTCGGATCAGGACGACGCGGTCGGGATAGAGCACCGGCAGGCGTAACCCGGCAGTCTCCAGGGCGCGACCCGACAGGCGTACGCCGGCCGGGGACCACCAGGGGAGTGCCACCCCCCATTCGGCGGCGTTGCCGTCGATGATGTCGCCCGGCGGCTGCGGGCGTACCCGGTAGGTTCTCGCCGGGTCCAGCCCGGGCAGAGTGACACGTCCGGGTGGGTAGCTCGCGCTGGTGGCGATCGCGGTGATCGCGTACAGGGCCTGTGAGCCGTCCTGGGCCACGACCCCGGTCAGCTCGTAGGCCGGGTCGCTGATGTCTCCGTGGACCAGGACACCGGTGTGGAGCAGGCCTCGTACCAGCTTGTACAGGATCACCCACTGCCGCAGCCGGTCGAGTTCGTCCTCGCCGGCCCGGGTGAGGTCCCACTCGATGCCGAGGTGGCCGAAGATGGCGGTCCCGGCGCGCATGTCCAGCGGAAGGTCCCGCTTGGTCGTGTGGGATCGCGGGGCGCCGATGTGGGAACCGATCAGCTCGAGCGGAATCAGCAGGCTGGTCCAGCGCTGGATCATCACGCGTTCATGGGCGTCGATACAGTCCGACGCCCAGACGCGGTCGGTGCGGGCCAGCACCTCGAGGTCGACGCGCCCGCCGCCGGAGGAGCACGACTCGATCTCCAGTACCGGGTGGCGGACGCGAAGTTCGTCGAGGAGCCGGTACACCGCCAGCGTCTGGTCATGGACCCCGGCGCGGCCGGTGCCCGGATGCCCGGCGTCGACCAGGTCGCGGTTGTGGTCCCACTTCAGATACCCGATCGCATGCTCGCTCAGCAGCGCGTCCAACCGCTCCAGCAGGTACGCGTAGGCATCGGGATTGCCCAGATCGAGCACCTGCTGGGAGCGCGCGGTGGGGGACACCCGGGTATCGGCCGCCATGATCCAGTCCGGATGGGCCCGAGCCAGGTCGGAATCGGGGTTGACCATCTCCGGTTCGACCCACAACCCGAACTCCATCCCAAGGCCGTTGACCACTGTGATGAGCGGCTCCAGCCCGTGCGGCCACGCCTCGGCCGACACCGTCCAATCGCCGAGTCCGCTGGTGTCGTCGCGCCGAGAGCCGAACCAGCCGTCGTCGAGCACGAAGCGTTCGGCGCCGACCGACGCGGCGGCCCGGGCGAGGGCGGTCAGCCGGTCCAGATCGTGATCGAAGTAGACGGCTTCCCAGGTGTTGACCACCACCGGCCGCATGGAGCGCGGGTGCTGCGGACGCGAACGCAGGAACCGGTGGAAGCGGCCGGACAGCTCGTCCAAGCCCTCTCCGTACGAGGCGTACAGCCAGGGGGTCGAATAGGTCTCGCCCGCGGCGAGGCCGATCTCGCCCGGAAGCAGCAACTCGCCGCCGCCCAGCGACGAGCGGCCGTGGAAGGTGCGCTCGGCCAGCGTCCGGGTTCCGCCGGAGAAGGCCGTGTGGATGCCCCACACCTGGCCGTGCCGGTTGCCGAAGCCCGGCGTGCCCGCACACAGCAGGTAGGCGGTGTCGTAGCCGGTACGCCCGGTGCGGTTCTCCCGCACTCGCAGACCATGGGTGAACGCGGTGCGCTGGGGCGATCGTTCGCGCAGATGGTGGCCGGTGAAGTCGAGCAGCTCGGTGGTGTCCTCCGGGACCGGCAGGAAGAGGTTCAGGTCGTTCACCCAGTAGACGTCGTCACCGGCGTTGCTCAGGCGGGCACGTGACCGCAGCACGCCACTGGCGTGCAGCTCAACCTCGATCATCAGTTCCAGCTCGGCGATCTCGTCGCGAGCCGTGGTGATGACTGCCTCCGTCTCGTCGCGCCGCTCCCGGCGCACCCCGGTGACGGTGAAGGCCGGCGACCACGCGCGGCCCTGGCGGTGGCCGGACAACCCGGGCGTGCCCAGCCAACCCGACGACTGCTCCGGCACCATCGATACGTGGACCGGGGTGTCCACCGAGAAACCGATCGGTTGTGGTGCTGCTGCCGTCGCCAGATCGAGCAGGTCCGGTTGGGAGATCTCACCCAGTGCGGCGCCCCAGTGCACGATCGCCGGGAGTCTGGCGCCCCGCAGGTCGAGCACCAGGCTGACGCCGCCGGCGCTGAGATGGATCAGGCAGGCATCATCTGCCGGGCTGCCGTCGGTCGACGCATGTCCTGCCGGGATGGTCACGGAATGATGGTCCTTTCGATGGGCCGGGTGCTGATCGCCGGTCGGTCCGGTTGCTGGATAGCGCAACCG
>NZ_JBEZXZ010000022.1:19687-72183 GCF_040638275.1 Actinoplanes sp. NPDC026623
GGGGTGGTGGGTGCTGCGGGGGGGTGGGTCGGTTCGCTCCAACCCCCCCCGCCCCCGACCGGGTTTCTCGTCCGGGGACGAGGTGTTATTTCTTGAGGAGGTCGTTCGCCTTCCGGTTGGCGCCGTCCAGGGAGTCGACGCCGCTCTTGCCCGACATGATGGAGTCCATCGTCTCCATCATCAGGGCGGAGATGTCCGCCCAGTGATCGGCGATCGGCGCCAGGGTGGTCGTGTTCTCCTTGAGGTGCACGGTGAACGGCGCCACGTCGATCTGTTTGGCGGCAAAGGCCTTCTCCGCCTCGACGGTCGCGCTCCTGATGGCGGGGAAGACGATGCCCTGCTTCGCGACGATGTCCTGCTGGCAGGCGGGCGAGGCGAGGAACTTCACCCACTGCCAGGCGCCTTCGGGGTTCTTGGTGCCGGCGTAGATGTTGTCGGCCAGACCGTTGATCATGCTGGCCCGCTTGCCGCTCGGACCGACAGGGGTCGGGGCTGTTCCGGACTTGACGCCCTTGAGGTCCCAGTAGGACTTGGTGTTCCAGCTGCCCTCGGTGACCATCGCATACTTTCCGGCGCCGTACGCGTCCAGCTGGTTTACGCCGGAGCTCGCGATGGCGAGCGTCGGCATGTAGCCCTTGTCAATCAGCGAGTGGAACCAGGCGATCGTCTGCTTGAAACGCGGATCGCCATAGTTGAACGCGGTCGGCCACGGGGTCTTGTCACCATGCGTCCAGCCGGTGGAGAACGCGTACGGGCTCCATTCGGTCTGTCCGAAGCCGCCGCCGGAGCTGTTCAGGCCCAGGCCGTAGGTGGCGACTTTGCTCTTGTCGAAGCCGGGCTCGTCGCCGCGCTTGCCGAACTTGTCGACCGTGAGGTGGGCGATCAGCTTTTCGTAGGTGCCGCCGTCGGCCGGGTTCCAGGTGAGGTTCTGCAGGTCGGCGGGCTTGACGCCGGCCTCCTCGACCTTTTTGGTGTTGTAGAACAGCGCGACGGTGTCGAAGTCCTTGGGCAGGCCGAACCGCTTGCCCTGCTGGTCGACCCACAGATCGGCGAGACCGGTCTGGTACTGCGCCAGGTCGACGCCGTCCTTGGCGACCCGCTCGGTGATGTCGAGAAGCTGGTTCTGGGCGGCGTACTGCGGGTAGTAGCTCAGGTGGCTGACGAACGTGTCAGGCGCGGTGCCCGAGACGAAGGCCGGCGTCAGCGTGTTCCAGTAGTCGTCCCAGCCGTACTGGGTGATCTTGACGGTGTACTGGGGGTTGGCCGCGTGGAACGCGTCCGCGCACGCTTGGTACTGCGGTTGCTGGAAAGTGTCCCAGAGCCAGTAGGTGATGGTGCCCGAAGCCGATGCGGATTTGTCGTCGCTGCCCGTGCAGCCGCCGGCCGCGAGCAGCCCCACGGCTGCTGCGGCGGCGAGAGCGCGTCGCGCTTTCATCATGGTGTCTTCCGTTCCAAGGGGTGAGGGGATGTCATTTGATGCCGGTGAATCCGATGGAGTTGATGACCCGGCGCCCGAGAACGGCGAACAGCACCATGATCGGCAGCGCGGCGACGAGGGTGGCGGCCATGAGGCCGGCCCAGTCGGGCGTGCCCCGCTGGGTCTGCGACTGGAACACCCCGAGCGCGACGGTGAGCACGCGCACGTTCTCCGACCTGCCCACCAGCAGCGGCCAGAAGTAGTCGTTCCACGCGGTGATGTAGGTCAGGATCGCCAGCGTCGTGATCGGTGCCTGGTTGAGCGGCACGATGATCCGGAAGAAGATGCGGGCGTGCCCGGCGCCGTCGATGCGCGCCGCCTCCTCCAGCTCACGGCTGGCGTTGAGGAAGAACTGCCGCAGGAAGAAGATCGCGAACGGAGTCATCAGCAGCCCGGGGAGAACGATGCCGAGGTAGGTGTTCAGCAGGCCGAGGTCTTTGATGAGGATGAAGTTGGGCAGCGTGGTGAAGATCGGCGGGATCATCAGGGCGCTGAGGAACAGGAAGAACACCTTGTCGCGACCGGGCCAGGAAAGCCGGGCGAAGGCGTACGCCGCCATCGCGCTGAAGAAGACCTGGCCGGCCGTGACGAGCGTCGCGACGATGACTGAGTTGCGCAGGTACAGCCAGAAGTTGACGGAAGCGCCGGAGCCTCCTTCGGAGATCGCCTCCGCGGTGGTGGAAAGCCCGAGCACTCGCTTGTACGCGCCGAGGGTGAAGTCCACTGGGAGCAGCTCGCCGGAGCCTGCGGCCAGCGACCGGGTGTTCGACAGCGAGGTGCGCAACATCCAGTAGAAGGGGACCAACGTCACGATCATGACGACGACGAGCGTGGCCCACCCGGCCGTACGGCCCCAGGGGAAACCGCGCCGGCCCGGTCGCACGGAGGGCCGGTCCGGCGGGGCGGCAGTGAGATCGGCGCCGGCCTGTGGCGCACTGGCGATGGCCATGGCTGGGCCTTTCACGACAGATCGGAGTGGGAGGCGCGGGTCAACCGCAGCTGCGCGTACGCGACGCCGGCCAGGATGATGAACAGAGCGAGCGACAGCGCTGAGGCGTAGCCGAAATCGAACCGGGCGAAGGCCTGCTCGAAGATGTAGTAGTAGATGACCCGGGTCGCGTTGATCGGCCCGCCGGTGGTGGTGACCGCGACCGTGTCGAAGACCTGGAACGAGCCGATGACGGTCAGCACCAGCACCAGCGCCATGACCGGGCGCAGCAGCGGCAGCGTGACCCGCCAGAACGTCTTCCACTCCGAAGCGCCGTCGATCGCGGCCGCCTCGTAGACCTGTTTCGGAATGGCCTGCAGGCCTGCGAAGACCAGCAGGGCGGTGTAGCCGACGTGGCGCCAGGTGTTCACCAGGGCGATGGTCGGGATCGCCGTGGTGGTCTCGCCGAAGAACGCCACCCGGTCGATGCTGAGCCACTCCAGGAGCTGATTCACCACACCGGTCTGGTAGTCGAGCATGGAGTACCAGACCAGCGCCGCGATGACGTTCGCGATCAGGTAGGGCAGCAGGATGATGCTGCGGATCGTCAGCGACTTGGTCAGCCGGTGCATGAGCACGGCGAGCAGTACCGCGAACACCGTCTGCACGGCGATGTTGATGACCACGTACTCGAGGGTCACCGCCAGGGCGTTCCAGAACAGGTGGTCGCCGATGAGGCGCTCGTAATTCTCCAGCCCGATGAACTCCGGGGCGCTCAGCAGGCTGTAGTCGGTGAAGCTCAGGTAGAGCCCGCGGACGGCCGGCCACAGGTAGAAGGTGAGGAAACCGACGGCCGCCGGGCCGAGGAAGATCAGGGCCGCGGGTACGTCCCGGAGGCGTCTACTCCGTGCCGCCGTTCTCATTCGCCCATCACCTGATACTGCAGTGCGGCAACCGCGGCGCCCCGGGCCCATTCGTTGAACGCGAAGGGCCTGATGACCACGGGTACCGGAGCAGCGGTCCAATGGGTGTGCTGGTCGAGGGACGCGTGGAACGCGGCGTCGCCGATATTGATCATGGTGATCGCCTCACCCGAGAGGATGACCACGTCGGGGCCGGTCAGGTTGGCAACGGTGGCGACAACCTGGCCGAGCGCACGACCGGCGTCGTCGATGACCCGGCGGGCGACGATGTTGCCGTCCCTCGCCAGGGCCAGGCAGTCCTCGAAGGTCAGGTCGGGCCGGTCGAGGGCTGACCGGATGCTGCGCCGCACCGCGGTCGAGGTGGCGTAGGCGCGGGCGCAGCCGCGATGACCTTGTTCGCAGAGCGGCCCGTGGTCGTCGATGACGAGGTGACCGATCAGGCCGGTGGCCCGGCTGTGACCGGTGGCGAGCCGGTCGTTGATGACCAGTCCGCAGCCGATGCCGGCGCCGACGGTGATCAGGGCGAAGGAACGCTGCCCCACGCCGGCGCCGAACCAGTGCTGGGCGGCGGTGAGAGCGCGTACGTCATTGTCGAGGACGACGGGTAGCCCGGTCCGGTCTCGCACGAGATCGGCCAAGGGCACGTCCCGCCAGCCCAGGAACGGGGAGGCGTGCACCACCGGATCGCCGGGAAAGACGACGCCGGCCAGGCTCAGCCCAAGGCCGGCGATGCGGTGGCCCGGATCGCTGAGCTGGCGGACGGCGGTCGCGATCTGCTCGACGATCGCTTCGACATCGTGGTTGGGCAGGGACAGCCGGGTCTCCGACTGCACAGTGGCCGACAGGTCGGTCCGGACGCCGAACAGTTCGTCTGCGGTGAGCTTGATGCCGACGAACTGCGCCCGGCTCGCGTCCACGGTCAACGGCAGCGAGGGCCGGCCCACCGTGTTGCGGGTCTCGACGGGCTGTTCCCGCAGGTAGCCGTTCTCGAGCAACGGCTTGGTCAGCTTCGTCAACGCCGAGGGGGACAGGTCGAGCCGGCGCGCCACCTCTGCCCGCGACATCGGTCCGTGCACCAGCAGCTCGACGAACACTGATCGCATGGCGTCGGTCACGCTCGCGGTCCGGGTGGCATCGATGTGTAACACGTCAGACATGCTCACTCGGTTTATTCACAGTGTCAAGTAAAAGACGGCTGACTGGGGCCTTACGGCGGTCCGGTTCCGACATAGCGGTCTCTTTTGTTGACGTCATGTAGATACCAGGTTACGGTTCCGGTACTCCATCGATGATCGGGGATGTCACTGTGTCCGTGATGCCGCTCAGCCCGAACCACGACTCGTGGTGTCTGCGCACGCCCGGCTCGTGCTACGTCGTCGCGGTGGAGACCGACGCCCGGACCGGGGAAGCGACCGTCCTGCAGAAGTACTGGGGACCCGCGCTCACCGTGGACGCCGCCCACCAGGTCGTGGGCCTCAGCCGGGGCCCGTCGACACCCGACGGAGCCGGGCGGCACGTGACGAGCTTCGCCGAGCCGGTGGAGATAGAGGAACTGTTGCCGGTGACCGGAGGGCGGCGCTGGGGACCGGCTGCCCTCGAAGTCTCCTTCGGCGCGGTCCGCTCGGTGGAGCTGCAGTTCCAGTCGGCGAAGGCCGACGACGAGCGCCTCGATCTGAGCCTGGCTGATCGGCACTTCCCGCTCGAAGTGGTGCTGTCCTTCCGGGCCCGGCCCGACAGCGACGTGATCGAGCGGTGGGTGACACTTCGCAACACCGCTCTGCCCGGCTCGGACTCTGGCATCACCATCACCCGGCTCCTTTCGGGCAGCTGGTTCCTGCCGGACGCGGACGACTACAGCTACACCGGCGTGGCTGGTGCCTGGGCCGAGGAGTTCCAGCTGCAACGCGGCCGGCTGCCCGTCGGCGAGCTGACCTACACGAGCCGTCAGGGCATCACCGGACATCAGTCCAACCCCTGGCTCATGATCGATGCCGGCACCGCCACCGAGACCGAGGGTGCGGTCTTCGGCATGGCGCTGGTCTGGAGCGGCAGCTGGCGAATGACCGCCACCCGCCGTCCGGAAGGCGGCGCGGCCGTGGCGGCCGGATTCGGGCACGAGGGCCTGCGCTGGCCACTGTCACCCGGCACCGAACTGGTCAGTCCGCCGACGCTCGGGTTGTACTGCGAAGGCGGATTCGGTGCGGCCAGCCGGGCCTGGCACGACTACACGCGGGCGTACGTGCTGCCGTCCGCCGATGAGCTGCGGCCGGTGCTCTACAACTCCTGGGAAGCCACCGGTTTCGGCGCGACCGCGCAGGGCCAGCTCAAGCTGGCGCGCACCGCGGCGGCCCTCGGGGCGGAGCTGTTCGTCATCGATGACGGATGGTTCGCGCGCCGCGACGACGCGACGTCCTCCCTCGGTGACTGGTGGCCGCATCCGGAGCGGTTCCCGGACGGACTCGGTGTGCTGTTCGACGAGATCCGCAACCTCGGCATGCGAGTCGGCCTCTGGGTCGAGCCGGAGTCGGTCAGCCCGGACAGTGAGCTCCATCGCGCTCATCCGGACTGGGTGCTGCGGATGGACCACCGGCGGCGCGACACGAAACGCGAGCAGCTGGTGTTGAACTTCGCGCGTCCGGAGGTCAGCGACTGGGCGCTCGGCTGGCTGACCCGGCTTGTCGCGGAGCTCGGGATCGACTACCTCAAGTGGGACGTCAACCGGCCGTTCACCCAGGCCGGCTGGCCGGAGCGGCCCGCGGACCAGGATCTGTTGTGGATCGATCACACCCGCAACGTCTACCGGGTGATGGACGACCTGCGCGCTCAATACCCGGCGCTGCGCATCGAGGCGTGTTCCGGCGGTGGCGGCCGCGTCGACCTGGGCATTCTCCAGCACGTCGACCAGGTGTGGCCATCGGACAACACCGATGCCAAGGATCGCCAGATCGCGCAGCACGGCTTCTCCCAGCTGTACCCGGCGTCGGCCATGGGCGCCTGGGTTACGGACACGCCCAATCCGAACACCGATCGCGACATGCCGTTGCGCTATCGGTTCCACGTCGCGATGGCCGGGGTACTCGGCATCGGTGCCGACGTCGGCCGGTGGACCGCCGAGGAACTGGCCGAGGCGCGATCTCTGGTCGACGCGTACAAGCAGGTCCGGCCAACTGTGCAGCAGGGTCGCCAGTACCGGCTCGGTGGTGCCCCTGGCGCCGAGCGGTCGGCGGTGCAATACGTCCTCGGTGCCGAGGTGGTGGTCCTGGTCCACAACCCGCTCGGAAACGCCAAGAGCGGTCCTCGCCGGCTCCGGCTCGCCGGGCTGGATCCGGACGCTACCTACGAGGTGGTGGCAGGTGGCGTCGCCGGGCCGGCGCACGGCCGGCTCACCCACCGGTCACGGTGGTACGGCAGCGTTCTCATGTCCGTCGGCATCCGGCCCGCGGCGTGGGAGCCGATCGGCGCCGACTATCGCAGCGATCTCGTGGTCCTCCACCGGGTACGCACTGCCTGACAGAAAAGTGCCGTAGTTGCCGCTCTCCCATTCGAATATCGGCCGACGAACGGATGCCTGCTCGTGCGGTATCGGTTCTTTCCGATTCCGCGGGGTGGGCCCGGCGTGCGTGCATTCCCGTTTCTCGGTAATTTACATTTACTTATATCAATGTCTTGACCCGGTCGCACCGAGGTCGTAGGTTTACGAATCAGCAACAATGGACGGCGTGGAGAAACGTCGTCATCGCGGTGGCCGGACTTCTCCCGCCTGGCCGATACCACCCCGATCGACCGGTGCGGACCGGGCCATTCGGCAGGTGACAAGAAAGCACATTGCCGATTCACTCCGTCCGGTGGCGCCGTTGCGAGGCTCGCGTTCCGGTCCGGCTGCCGTATCCGGCAGTCACCCCGTCCCCGGAAGGAAAACCATGCGACGAAGCAAGACCATGATGCTCACAGTGCTAGCCGGCCTGCTGGTCAGCGGATCACTCCTGGCCTCACCCGTGGCCCAGGCAGCCGACACGGCCCCCAACGGATACCCGTACTGCGTCAACGGATCGTCATCGGATCCGGACGGTGACGGGTGGGGCTGGGAGAACAACGCCTCCTGTGTCGTCCGAGGGTCCGCGGCCGACCCCGGCGCCGGCAACACGTCGTGCTCGGTGGCCCCGGCCGACCCGGCGGCCACGACCTCGGCCCGGCGCCTGCTGTGCTACCTCTACAACGTCTACGGCAACCACATTCTCTCCGGCCAGCAGGAGTCCACCTGGAACGGCGGCCCGGACTACGAGATGAACTACATCTACAACATCGCCAAGAAATACCCGGCGATCCGGGGGCAGGACATGGGTGACTCTCCGGACTTCGGCGCCCGCGGACTGTCCTGGTGGAACGCCGGCGGAATCCCGATGGTCGGCTACCACATGGGCTCACCGGCACAGGACACCGACGGCTATGCCGGCTCACAGATGAACGCCAACATCGGCGCCGCGCTGGCCTCCGGGACCGCCGACAACAACCGGCTCAACACCCGTCTGAGGAAATGGGCCGATCAACTCAAGGTCATTCAGAACGGCGGCGGAGCCGTCATCTTCCGCCCGTGGCACGAGGCATCCGGCACGTGGTTCTGGTGGAGCAAGGAAGGCGCGAGCCAGTACAACCGCCTATGGATCTACACGTACAACTTCATGCGCAATGCCGGCGTCCACAACCTGGTGTATCTGCACCCGTTCAACGGCGCCCCCGCTGCTGCCTGGTATCCCGGCAAGCAGTACGTGGACATCGGTGGTGCGGACACCTATGCCGGCGACCACGGCCCGCAGACCTCGATGTACAACGCGGCCAGGTCCATCTACGGCAGCACCATGCCGATCGCTCTGCACGAGAACGGGCCGATCCCCAATCCGGCGCAGCTGCAGTCCAGCGGCACCAAGTGGGTGCTGTTCAACACCTGGCACAGCAGCTGGATCACCGACACGAGCAAGAACTCCGCCAATGACATCCGCACTTTCTACACCAGCTCCTACGTCCTGACCCGGGATGAACTGCCGAGCCTCAGGTAGAAACGCGGCCGTACCGAAGGGAGTGAGAACAGTGAAGAAACTCTTGGGCCTGCTCGTCGCCCTGGCTGCCGTCGTAGCGTCGGTCCTGCTCGTGACGCCGGCCGCGAACGCTGCCGCGCCGACGCGGATCATGCTGCTCGGCGACTCGATCACCGGTTCCAACGGCTGCTGGCGCGCCCTGCTCTGGCAGCATCTGCAGTCCAGCGGACACACCAACGTCGACTTCGTCGGCACGCTGCGGAACACGTACTGCTCCGGCTCGTTCGACGCCGACAACGAAGGCCACGGCGGTTACACGGCGACCGGTATCGCCGACAACAATCAGCTTCCGGGCTGGCTGTCGGCGACCAACCCGAACATCGTGGTGATGATGCTCGGCACCAACGACGTCTGGGGCAACAGGGGAACGCCCGCGATCCTCGCCGCGTACACCAAGCTGCTCGGTCAGATGCGGGCCAACAACGCCGACGTCAAGGTGCTGATCGCGCAGATCCTGCCGATGGCGCCCAGCGGATGCGGCAACTGCAACGCCAACGTGCAGAACCTGAACGCCGCCATCCCCGGCTGGGCCTCCGCGAACAGCACCAGCCGCTCGCCCGTCCGGGTGGTCGACCAGTACACCGGCTTCAACCCGGCGCAGGACACCGTCGACGGCGTGCATCCCAACGACGGCACCGGCATCCGCAAGCTGGAGGCGAGGTTCTATCCGGCGCTGACCGGGCTGCTCGGCTCGACGACCACTCCGACCCCGCCCGGCACGGCGCCGAACGGGTACCCGTACTGCGTCAATGGATCGTCGTCGGATCCGGACGGTGACGGCTGGGGCTGGGAGAACAACGCCTCCTGCGTCGTCCGGGGCTCGAAAGCCGATCCCGGCGCGAGTTCCGGGGGCACGGCGCCGAACGGCTACCCGTACTGCGCCAACGGATCGTCGTCGGACCCGGACGGTGACGGCTGGGGCTGGGAGAACAACGCCTCCTGCGTCGTCCGCAACGGTAGGGCGGACCACTGATGAGCAGAAGCCGCACCACCACCTGGCTCCGCGCCGTCATCGCGGCACTGACCACCCTCGCCGCCGCCGCCCTCGGCACCCTTGTGGCCGCGCCACCGGCCGCCGCCGCGTCACTGCAGCAGATCACCAATTTCGGCGTCAACCCCACCGGCACCAAGATGTTTCTCTACGTACCGGACAGCGTCAAACCCAACCCCGCGGTCCTGGTCGGCGTGCACTGGTGTCACGGCACCGCACAAGACTTCTACCAGGGAACGGGATATGCCTCGCTGGCCGACCGGTACGGCTTCATCGTCATCTATCCGTCCGCACCCAGCAGCGACGGCTGCTGGGACGTGCACTCGACCGCGTCGCTGACCCACAACGGCGGCGGCGACTCCCTCGGCATCGTGTCCATGGTCAATTACGTCCGGCAGCGTTACGGCGCCGACCCCGACCGCACGTTCGTGACCGGTCATTCCTCCGGCGGTATGATGACCAACGTCCTTCTCGGCGCGTATCCGGACGTCTTCCGGGCCGGCTCCGCCTACGCCGGGGTCCCGTTCGGATGCTTCGCCGGCCCGGACCCGTGGAACTCCGCCTGCGCCAACGGCCAGATCAGCAGGACACCACAGCAGTGGGGAGACGCGGTGCGGGCCGCCTATCCCGGCTATTCCGGCGCACGTCCACGCATGCAGCTGTGGCACGGCACCACGGACGACGTCCTGCGCTTCGCCAACTTCGGCGAGGAGATCAAGCAATGGACCAACGTGCACGGTGTCAGCCAGACGCCGACCTCCACCGAGCAGAACCAGCCGCGGTCCGGTTGGACCCGTACCCGCTACGGCAGCCAGGTGGAGGCGATCCAGGAAACCGGTCAGCCGCACAACTTGCAGATCCTCGCCGACCAGACCATCCACTTCTTCGGGCTCGACGCCACGTCTCCCACGACGCCGCCGTCGACGTCGACCTGGCGCGGCCAGGGCTCGGGGCGCTGCCTCGACGTGCCCGGCGGCAACCAGGCCAACGGCACCCGGCCGGCGCTGTGGGACTGCAACGGCGGCAGCAATCAGAACTGGACCAGCACCTCCAGCAATGAACTTCGCACGGCGGGCGGCAAGTGCCTCGACGTTGCCGGCGGCGCCACCACCGACGGCACCACGGTGCAGATCTGGGACTGCAACGGCGGCGTCAACCAGCAGTGGCGGCTGAACTCCGACGGCACTGTTGTCGCCGTGAACTCGGGCAGGTGCCTGGACGTCACGGGCGCTGCCACGGCGAACGGATCCCCGGTGCAGATCTGGAACTGCAACGGCGGCAGCAACCAGCGATGGGCCCGCGCACTACCCGCACTGACCGGAAACCAAAGCCCGAACGCTCCGGAGGAACGATGAGGACAAGCGGACGCCGCCTGCGGCGGATGTCATCAGCCGGTCTGGCCCTTTTCCTGCTGCTGGGGGCCTTCGGCATCAGCGTCGCCGGTGGCACGCCGGCGCACGCGGCGACCAACCAGTTCCACGGCGTCAACTGGGCCGATCCCCGGGACAACTTCCTCACCGATCCGAACGTCCCGGTCGGCTTGTCGAGGTCGGACACCTACGCGACCACGTACACGAAGGCCACAGCGATCCTCAA
The DNA here is from genome assembly GCF_040638275.1 of Actinoplanes sp. NPDC026623. Taxonomy (NCBI): domain Bacteria; kingdom Bacillati; phylum Actinomycetota; class Actinomycetes; order Micromonosporales; family Micromonosporaceae; genus Actinoplanes; species Actinoplanes sp. NPDC026623. Next base: position 30,696 of record NZ_JBEZXZ010000022.1, read on the forward strand.
AGGGTTCCAGAGTTTCGGCTCGAACACGGTCCGGTTCGGTATCAACCCGCAAACCACGTCGTCGTCGTGGTGGAACAGCCTGGTCGCCGCCTACGACGCGGCCGACGCGCTCGGCATGAACGTGATGATCGCCCCGTGGCCGCCGACCGGCGGCCGGATCAGCGACATGAACGCGTTCTACGCGATGTGGGACGTCGTCATCCGCAAGTACGGCGGTAACAGCCGGTTCTACTTCAACATCGTCAACGAGCCCTGGGGATACAGCGCCACGGAGCTGACCGACCTCGCCGCTCAATTCCTCCAGCGGTACTCGACCATCCCACGCGGCCGGATCGTCGTGCCCGGCCTCTGGTCGGACATCGACCTGTGTGCCGTCGGGGCCGACCCGCGGTTGACCGGCACGCTGCTGTCGATCCACATGTACACCCTCGGCGGCGAGACGCACCCGACCGAGAACGACTGGATCGCCAGCTTCAAAGGCCGGCTGTGCGGATACGCCGATCGTGCCGTGCTCACCGAGTTCGGCGTTCCGATGAACACCGGCGTCAACTACAACGGCCCCCGCGACGGCAACAACAACGTCTCGTACTTCTACGCACTCACCGACACCGTACGCAGCCTCGGCATGGGTTCACTGCTGTGGACCGGCATCAAGGAAGCCGGCCAGACCCAAGGGCCGGGTCCCTGCTTCAACGCGTCCTGTGCGATCACGTCACTGAACGGCAGCGGCACGAACCTCTCGCTGACGATCACCAACCAGTCAGGACTCGACCGGCTGCGGTACGGCTGGGGCCTGGGCAGTACCACCCCGCCCGGCGGCGGCTCGGCGGCAGTGCTGCGGGGTGTGGGCTCCAACCGGTGCCTGGACGTACCGAACAGCAGCACCGCCAACGGCACCTCGCCGGTCATCTGGGACTGCAACGGCGGCGCCAACCAGACGTGGACCTCGCTGTCCAACGGTGCGCTGCAGGTCTACGGGAACAAGTGCCTGGACGTGACCAACCACGCCACCACACCCGGCGCCGGTGTCGCGATCTGGGACTGCAACGGTGGCGCCAACCAGCAGTGGAACCTCAACCCCGACGGAACGGTCGTCGGCCGCGAGTCCGGCCTCTGCCTCGACGTCACCAGTGCCGGTACCGCCAACGGCACCGCCGTCGGCCTGTGGACCTGCACCGGCGCCGACCACCAGAAATGGACCAGGCGATAGCGGTGCGGACGCCGCCGGCCGGGTGACGCGAACGCGCCACCCGGCCGGTACGCCGATGAACCGCGCGACGACACGAAAGGTGTGAGGATCATGAAGGCGAACCTGGGCGCCGGACACGGCGACCGAGCACACGACCACCAGCCGGAACGCGAGCCCCGGCACCGGCCGGTTCGACGCCTCGCCACGGCCGCGGTCGCGGTCGCGGTCACGCTGGGCGTGATCACGGCGACAGCCGCGGTCCTGACCGGTTCCGCCTCGGCGGCCGAGAACTCCTATCAGCGCGGGCCGGATCCCACAGTGCAGAGCGTGGCGGCCGGCCGAGGCACGTTCGCCACCGCCGAGATCACCGTGCCGCGTGGTTTCGGGTTCAACGGCGGAAAGATCTACTACCCGACCGACACGAGCCAGGGCACCTGGGGCGCGATCGCGGCCGTACCCGGCTACACCGCGTCCTGGGCCGCTGAAGGGGCGTGGATGGGACCCTGGCTGGCGTCCTTCGGATTTGTCGTGATCGGCATCGACACCAACAGTCCCACCGATTTCGACACCGCCCGGGGCACCCAGCTGCTGGCCGCGCTGGACTACCTCACCGGGCAGAGTGCGGTACGGGACCGGGTCGATCCGAACCGGTTGGCCGTGCTGGGTCACTCCATGGGCGGTGGCGGCGCCATCAGCGCCGCCATGCGCCGGCCCTCGTTGAAGGCCGCCCTGCCGATGGCACCGGCGTCGTTCTCCCAGAGCCTGTCCGACGTACGGGTGCCGACGCTGATGATGGGCGCCCGCGACGACGGAACGGTGACTCCGTCCTCGCTCAACACCTTGTGGGCCAGCAAGCCGGCCGCCACCAAGGGCGCCTATGTCGAGCTGACCGGCGGGGGCCACGGATTCCCGACCTGGGGCAACTCACAGGTCACCCGGCGGACGATCCCGTGGTTGAAGATTTTTCTCGACAACGACAGCCGGTACGGGCAGTTCCTGTGCCCGTCCCTGGCGGACTCCACCGGCGTCTCGCGGTACCTGAGCGAATGCCCCTACGGACCCACGAACCCTTCGTCCCCGCCGCCGTCGTCCAGCGGCACGATCGCCGGCGCGGCATCCGGACGATGCGTGGACGTGGTCAACGCAGCACAGGCCAACGGCACCGCGGTGGCGCTCTGGGACTGCAACGGCGGGTCCAACCAGCGATGGGAACGCACCAGCGCCGGGCAGTTGCGGGTCTACGGAAGCAAGTGCCTGGACGCCGAGGGCAACGGCACAACCCCCGGCACTAGGGCCATCATCTGGGACTGCACCGGCGGCGCCAACCAGAGATGGAACGTCGACCCCGGCGGCACGATCACCAGCGCCCAGTCCGGGCTGTGCCTGGACGCGGACTCCGCCGGCACCGCCAACGGCACCCGGGTGATCCTGTGGACCTGCACCGGCGGATCGAACCAGCGATGGGTCACCCGCTGACCCGAGGAACGTGCATCCGTCCGTTCCTGTTCACCACCAATCCACCGAGGTAGCCATGTTGAGAAAGCTCGCCTTCGCCGGCGCTGCCCTGGCCACAGTCGTGGCGTCGATCGTGCCCGCCGTTCAACCCGCGCAGGCCGCCACCGGGTTCTCCGTCAGTAACGGACGTCTGCTGGATGCCAACGGCAACGACTTCGTCATGCGCGGCGTCAACCACGCGTACGCCTGGTACAAGGAGCGCGACAGCTCGTTCGCCGACATCAAGCGGACCGGCGCCAACACCGTCCGGGTCGTGCTCGACCTGAATGTGTCCGCCGGCGAGATCACCACCATCATCAACCTGTGCCGGACCAACCGGCTGATCTGCATGCTGGAGATCCACAACACCACCGGCTATGGCGACTCGGGCGGCGGCAACGCCACCCTGGCGCAGGCCGCCGACTTCTGGGTATCCCGACGGAGCGTCCTGACCGGCCAGGAACGGTACGTGCTGATCAACATCGGGAACGAGCCGCTCGGCAACAACAACGCCGGCAACTGGACCAGCTCCACCACCGGCGCCATCCGGACCATCCGCAATGCCGGCCTGCAGCACACGCTGGTGGTCGACGGCCCGAACTGGGGCCAGGACTGGTCCAACACCATGCGGTCCAACGCGCCGTCCGTCTTCGCCGCTGACACGCTGCGCAACACCGTCTTCTCGATCCACATGTACGGCGTGTACGGCCAGGCCGCCACCATCAACAACTACCTCAACGCCTTCATCAGCGCGCGCCTGCCGATCATCGTCGGCGAGTTCGGAAACAACCACTCCGACGGCGACGTCGACGAGAACACCATCATGGCGACCGCCCAGCAGAAGGGGATCGGCTACCTCGGCTGGTCCTGGAGCGGCAACGGCAGCCCGGTGGAATACCTCGACATGACCAACGGCTTCAACGCCGCCAGCCTCACCGCCTGGGGTCAACGGATCATCAACGGTGCCAACGGCATCCGGGCCACGTCGCGCGAGGCGTCGGTCTACGGCGGTACCACGAACCCGACCACGCCGCCGGTCGGTGGCGGTACTGCGCCGAACGGGTTCCCGTACTGCGCGAGTGCGGGTAGTGATCCTGATGGTGACGGCTGGGGTTGGGAGAACAGCCAGTCGTGCGTGGTGCGTGGTGGCCGGGCAGACACCGGTAGCACGCCGACTTCGCCTGCTACTGCGCCGAACGGGTTCCCGTACTGCGCGAGTGCGGGCAGTGATCCTGATGGTGACGGGTGGGGCTGGGAGAACAGCGCCTCCTGCGTCCTGCGTGGCGGCCGAGCGGATCATTGAGATCAGCCCGCTGCTCGCTCGTCGAGCAGCGGGCGCCGACCGCCCATTGACTTACTTAACTTCCTTGGGCAAGTATTTGCCGACAAGCTCGACGAGGAGGTTGACGGTCGCTCCCGGACCAGTCGGAGAGGACCCTTCCATGACCGCCACCCCGGCCGTCCCCGTGAATCTGCTCGCCCTACCCGCCCACCACGCGTGGCTGGATACCGAGTGCCGCCGGTTACTCGCTTTCGGCGCGCGGTCGGCGCTGCCCGACGGCGGCGCCGCCTACCTGGACACCACTGGCGAGCCTGATCCCACGCACGGCGTGCTCACCTGGATCACTGCCCGCACCACGCACGCGTACTCGCTCGGCGTGCTGCTCGGCGTGCCCGGCAGCGCCCTTGTCGCCGACGCCGCGCTCAAGGCCCTGACCGGCCGACTGCGCGACACCGAGCACGGTGGGTGGTTCCACGCCCTCGGACCCGACGGCGCCCCCGACCGCACCGCCGGCAAGTCCTGCTACGACCACGCCTTCGTGCTGCTCGCCGCGTCGTCCGCGGCGCTCGCCGGCCGGCCCGGAGGCACCATGCTGCTCGCCGACGCCGCCGACGTCTACCTCGAGCGCTTCTGGGACGACGACGCCGGCCGCCCGGTGGACACCTGGGACGCGGACTTCACGCAGCTCGCTGACTACCGCGGCCTCAACGCCACGATGCACTCTGTCGAGGCGCTGCTCGCCGTTGCCGACGCCGTCGAGGTGCTCGAGGCCCCGGGTGCGCCCGCCATCGGCGGGGGAGCAGCCGCCTGGCGGCACCGGGCCGCGCGGTCGGCACGATTCGTCGTCGAGTTCGCCGCCGCCCATGACGGGCGCCTGCCCGAACACTTCGGGCCGGACTGGGCCCCCGATCTCGGCTTCAACCGCAGCCAACCGGACGACCCCTTCAAACCGTACGGAGCCACACCGGGACATGGCCTGGAGTGGTCACGTCTGCTGTTGAACGTCGAGGCCGCGACCGGCACCGACGACGCCCTCGCCACAGCGGCGGTGCAGCTGTTCGACCGGGCCGTCGACGACGGCTGGGGCGCCGACGGCGCGGAGGGCTTCGTCTACACCACCGACTGGGACGGCACGCCGTTGGTGCGTCAGCGGATGCACTGGGTGGTGGCCGAGGCGATCGCCGCCGCCGCGGCACTGCACCGACGCACCGGCGAGCGGCGGTACGCCGACAGCTACGCCGCCTGGTGGGATTACGCTGAGCGTCACCTGCTCGACCGCACGGGCGGCTCATGGTGGCACGAACTCGACCCGCGCAACACGCCCGCCACGACCGTGTGGCCCGGCAAACCTGACGTCTACCACGCGGTGCAGGCCGTGCTGTTGCCGCGCCTGCCGCTCGCGCCCACGCTCGCCCGGGCTCTACGGTCGGGGCTGCTCGTCCCGTCGCTGCAGGAGGCCGACGGTGGCCGGCCACCGTGTCCTGGACGGCTATACCGCTGAGTGCCAAGGCATCCATACATGTAAGTATTGACAGGCATGATGTGAACGGTAACATCACAGAATCAACAAGGACTCAACCCTTCCGCAATGCCTTCGTAACTTCGGGCGATCTGCCCGCTGCGCCGCCTCAAGGAGACGCCGAACCGGAGCGGGGACAGCTACGCCCTGCGCCGGGCGGTCAGCACCGACGGTGGTCTCTCACCCGTGCCGCGACTCCTGCCCGCCCCCACAGCAAGGAGAATCCCGTGCGCAAACCCTTCCGCGTCGCGCTGGCCGCGATGCTCGTAGCCACTGCCGTACCCGTCGTCCTGGCCTTCGCCGCGCCGGCCCAGGCCTTGGACAACGGCCTCGCCCGTACCCCGCAACTGGGCTGGAACGACTGGAACACCTTCGGCTGCAACGTCACCGACAGCCTGATCCGGCAGACGGCCGACACCATGGTCTCCAGTGGGATGGCCGCGGCCGGCTACACCTACGTCAACATCGACGACTGTTGGTCGCTGAGGAGCCGCAACAGCAGCGGCGATCTGGTGCCGGACCCGCAGAAGTTCCCGAACGGCATGAAGTCCCTGGCCGACTACGTCCACGGCAAGGGACTGAAGCTGGGCATCTACTCCTCCGCCGGTCTGACCACCTGTGCCGGGTATCCGGCCAGCCTGGGTAACGAGCAACGCGACGCCCGGCTGTGGGCGTCCTGGGGTATCGACTACCTTAAGTACGACAACTGCGGAGACACCCAGGGCCGGACCGGTCAGCAGCGCTACACCGCGATGCGCGACGCTCTGGCGAACTCCGGCCGGTCGATCCTGTACGCGCTGTGCAACTGGGGCAACGACAACGTCGGCTCCTGGGGTGCCGCCACCGGCAACTCGTGGCGGACCACGGGCGACATCGCCGGGAACTGGAACTCGGTGATGGGCATCCTGGACAGCCAGCCAGGCTGGGCGTCGTTCTCGAAGCCCGGCGCCTGGAACGACCCCGACATGCTGGAGGTCGGCAACGGCCTGACCGACACCGAGTCCCGGGCCCACTTCAGCCTCTGGGCCCTCCTGAACGCACCGCTGATCGCCGGCAACGACCTGCGGACGATGAGCACGGCGACCCGGAGCATCCTGACCAACACCGAGGTCATCGGCGTCAACCAGGACTGGGGCGGCCGGCAGGGAAACCGGATCGTCGACAACGGCAACACCGAGGTGTGGTCCAAGCCGATGGCCAACGGTTCGGCCGCCGTCGTCCTGCTCAACCGGGGGAGCAGCACCGCGAACATCAGCACCACGGCGTCCCAGCTGGGCCTCGGTAGCGCGTCGAGCTACTCGGTCCGCGACCTGTGGGCACACGCCACGAGCACCGCCGGCCCGACCATCAGCGCCTCTGTGCCATCCCACGGTGCAGCGATGTACATCGTCACCGGTGGCGGCGGAACCCCGCCGACCGGTACGACCTCGGCCTGGCGTGGTCAGGGCTCGGGACGCTGCCTGGACGTGCCCGGCGGAAGCCAGACCAACGGCACCCTGCCGGCCCTGTGGGACTGCAACGGCGGAAGCAACCAGAAGTGGACGAGCACTGCCGCCACGGAACTTCGTACCCCGGGCGGCAAGTGCCTCGACGCCGCCGGCGGGGCGACCGTCAACGGCACGGCAGTGCAGATCTGGGACTGCAACGGGGGCGCCAACCAGCAGTGGCGACCAGCATCCGATGGAGCCATCGTCGGCGTGGCCTCCGGCCGGTGCCTGGACGTGACCGGCGCCGCCACAGCGAACGGATCCCCGGTGGCGATCTGGGACTGCAACGGCGGCAGCAACCAGAAATGGACCCGGCAGTAGCCGGCGACAGCACCTACAGGTCCACACCAGCGGAGGAAGACGATGACCACAGGACCACGCCTACGGGCCACACTGCTCGGGGCCGTCGCCGCGAGCAGCCTCGTGGCGGCACTGCTCACCGGTGCCGCACCAGCCCAGGCCGCCGCCAGCGGCCCATGCGATATCTATGCCGCCGGGGGAACCCCCTGCGTCGCTGCACACAGCACTACCCGCGCACTGTTCGGTTCCTACAGCGGCCCGCTGTACCAGGTCCGCCGCGCCTCCGACAACACCACCCGCGACGTCGGCGTGCTCACCGCCGGTGGTGTCGCCGATGCCACGACCCAGGACTCGTTCTGCGCTGGTACCAGCTGCCTGATCACGATCATCTACGACCAGACCAGCCGCAACAACCGGCTCACCCAGGCGCCACCCGGGGGCTTCCGAGGGCCGGCGGCCGGCGGGTACGACAACCTCGCCAACGCGACCTCGGCACCGATCTCGGTCGGCGGGCACAAGGCCTACGGCGTCTTCGTCGCACCGGGAACCGGATACCGCAACAACAACACCAACGGGGTAGCCACGGGTGACCGACCGGAGGGCATGTACGCGATCCTGGACGGCACGCACTACAACAACGGCTGCTGTTTCGACTACGGCAACGCCGAGACCAACAGCCGTGACAACGGCAACGGCACCATGGAAACCATCTACTTCGGCAACAACACCATCTGGGGCTCCGGTGCCGGCAACGGTCCCTGGATCATGGCCGACCTGGAGAACGGCTTGTTCTCGGGAGTCAATCAGCGCAACAACGCGGGCGACCCGAGCATCAGTCACCGGTTCCTGACCGCGATCGTGAAGGGCGAGCCGAACCACTGGTCGATCCGCGGCGGTAACGCCCAATCGGGCGGCCTGTCCACCTTCTACAACGGGGTACGCCCGAACGTGCCGGGATACAACCCGATGAAGAAGGAGGGCGCCATCATTCTGGGCATCGGCGGTGACAACAGCATCAGCGGTGCCGGCACCTTCTACGAAGGCGTGATGACCTCCGGCTATCCGAGCGACGCCACCGAGAACGCGGTGCAGGCCAACATCACCGCGGCTGGTTACACCACCACCGTGACCGGCGGCGGGCCTGTACTGAATCCGGGCACGAGCGTCTCGCTGCGAGCCACCACCGCCTGCTGCACCACCCGGTACATCTCCCACTCCGGCAGCACCGTCAACACCGCCGTGGTCAGCTCGTCAAGCTCCTCGACGACCAAGGCCAACGCGTCCTGGATCGTCCGGGCCGGGCTGGCCAACAACGCCTGCGTGTCCTTCGAATCACGAAACACAGCCGGGAACTACCTGCGTCACCAGAATTACCAGCTCTACCTGAACGCCAACGACGGCAGCTCCCTGTTCGCTCAGGACGCCACGTTCTGCCCCCAGGCCGGGCGTAACGGCCAGGGCAACTCGTTTGCCTCGGTGAACTTCCCCGACCGCTTCATCAGGCATTACACCAACCTCGTCTACACAGCGAGCAACGGCGGGACCAACGCGTTCGACTCCGCCACCGCCTGGGCCAACGACGTCAGCTGGATAGCCGGGACCGCCTGGACACCCTGACGGGCGAGACGGCCGCGGCGAGCAATCTGGCTGGCTTGCGGACGGGCCCGTCTCCGCGACGGCGCGGCAGTATCCGGTCACCGGCTTGGCCGGCCGGCGACCGGATACCCGCGCTGCGCCCTCGGCGAGGAAAACCCAGAGACGCCGCGGGCAGCCCGGCAGGCAACGCACCGATCCGGGCCAGGTCCAGCGACGTGGTCTGCGCGAGGACCGTCGCCGCGGCCACGGCCATCAGCGAGAAAGGGACGCCGGGACGCCACCGCCCGCCGATCAGCATCACCGCTGCCACCCCGAGCGCAACGGCGACAGAGCCGGGATGCGGGTGCGCGACGAAACGGGCCACGGCATCGGCGGCCACCGCCCACACCTTCTCACCGTGCGCGTCGGTGACGCCCAGGGCGGCCGGGACCTGCTGCAGGGCGATCACCACGGCGATACCGGCGGTGAAGCCCTCGATCACCGGCGCCGGAAGGTACCGGACGTAGCTGCCGAGCCGCGCCACCGCCAGGGCGATCAGCAATACCCCGGCCATGGCACCGACCATCAGAACCCCGGTGGTGCCGAAACGTGCGACAACGGGCACCAGGACCACGGCCATCGCCCCGGTCGACCCGGACACCTGCAGGTTCGATCCGCCGAAGACGGCCGCGACCGCGCCGGCGATCACGGCGGTGACCAGCCCGGCCTGCGCGCCGAGCCCGGAGGCCACCCCGAACGCCAACGCCAGGGGCAATGCCACCACCGCGACGGTTAGCCCGGCGAGCAGGTCACGGCGCGGGGACCGCCGCACTGCCAGCCAGTCCGCGCGCAGCGGCAACAGGCCCGCCACCCGCGGCCTGACCACGGCATTCCTGGCCACTGTCTTCGGCCTCGTTCGGTGGGGGACCGGCACGATGGCCGCCGGGGCCACGGTCACCGAGATGCGCGGCCGGGTCGTCGTCGTGTCCGCGCTGGTCGGCCTGATCATCGTCGGGTTCGCGGTCTCGCCGCCGGGACGCTTCAGCGGGCGCCCACATGAATCCGGCGATCACTCTGGGCCTGTTCGCGGCCGGAACCGTGCCGGCTCGGCGGGTTGTGCCGTACCTGACGGCCCAGGCAGCCGGGTCGATCGCCGCGGCCGCCATCACGCGGCTCATGTGGGGCCCTGCGGTGTCCGGACCAGCCGTCCGGTGGTCGGTCGTGCAGCCGGGACCAGGCTGGACCGGTACGTCCGTCGCGGTCGCCGGGGCGGCGACTCTGGCGGTCGTCGTGGCAACGATGTGCTGGGTGACGGCCCACCGCCCGGCCTGGCACCTAGCCTGGATCGTGGGCGGGATGTTCGGGCTGCAAGGCGCTGCCCTCGGAACACTCACCGGCGGCTCCGCCAACCCCGTACGGCAGCTGGGCCCCGCGCTCTTCTCCGGCGAGGCCCGTCTGCTCGCCGTCTACCTAATCGCCCCCGTAGTCGGCGGGATGCTCGCCGGATGGACCGCCCGCGGCTTTCGAGCCGGACCTCGGCTACCGATCACGCCGACCGGCAGCAGGAGCGTCTCCCGAGGCATGTCGGCCCGGCGGCCGGAGCGCTCGGTGGAGCACCTACAGTGCCGCCGGCCGGTAGTGTGAGGCCGCGAACTTCGCAGCCCGGCAATATTCGGCGGTTCTCGCATGGCAGTGATGAGTGCTTGGGAGTTTCCGGTCATGGCGATCCTGCTGCCGGCCGCCAGGTTCGGCAAGCCGGTCTGCCCGCACGCCGGCGGCGTCGGGCTCTGCGAGCCGGTCCAGCACCTGCCGAGGTTCGACTACGTCGCGGTCTCCGGGACCACGCAGGACCGGATCATCGAGTACGTGGAGCACCTGCACGACCACTTCGTCGACCCGGTGGAGACCCGGCACGGGGCGTACCGGGCGCGGTCCATGCCCGGTTTCTCGGGGCAGATGAAACAGTCGTCACCGCACCGGCACGGCTACCCCGGCGGGTCCGCATGGGCCTGATCACGGTCAGCCTGGACGGCGGCCTCGTCACCGGACCGAGCGTCGTCGACGGTGATTACGACGGCCCGGTGGCGGCGCTGCGGCACCTGCTCGCGTCGGTCACCGGACCGACCGATCCGGCCGACGCGCCGCTGGCGCTCGTCGCCGGCACGGTGGCTGGCGCGGGGGCACCCGGCACCGCACGCTGCGCGGCGGTGGGCCTGTCGCCGCTGTCCGGCGGCGTGGCCGAGACGCGGGCCGAGGGACCGTACGCGGCGGGTCTGCGGGCCGCCGGGGTCACCGGGATCGTGCTGTACGGGCGGGCGCCGGCTCCGGTCTGTGTCGTGGTGAGCGGGAGTGCGGCCTGGCTCGAGCCGGCCGGTGACCTCTGGGGTCTGGCGACCGGACCGGCCACGGACCGGTTGCTGGAGCGCTACGGACCCGGCGCCGCGGTGGCGGTGATCGGGCCGGCCGGCGAGCAGGGCGTCCCGTACGCGTCGATCGTCACCTGCCGGCACCATCCGCTGCCGCGACTGGGCCTGGGCGCCGTGCTCGGCGCCAAGTTCGTCAAGGCGGTCGTCTGCGTCGGGCAGGCCGTGCCGCCGGTCGCGGACCCCGACCGGGTACGGGTCGTCGCGGAGCAGTACGCCCGCGACGTCCGCGATGACCGTCTCTCGGTGTGGCAGCGCGACCGGCCGGGCTTCGGCGTCTGGAGCGGCGAGCCGGGGTACGCCCCGGTCGACCAGTTCACCGACACCACCCGAGGCGGCGGCGTCGGCACCGTCCCCGAGCACATCGCCCGCACCGCCACGATCGCTCCCTGCCCGAGCTGCCCGACCGACTGCATCAAGGTTTACGCCGGCGCCGGGTTGCACCAGGAGGCGCTGGCCATGCTGGGCCCCAACCTCGGCAACCCCGACCCCTGGCCGGAGCTGAGCCGCCACGAGCAGCAGGGCACCGACCCGGTCTCGGCCAGCGGCACGCTGACCGTGCGGAACGTGGCGATTCCGCCGTTCGATCCGCGGGTGCAACCCAACCTGGGACTGGCCTACGCGGTCGCGCCGATCGGGCCGCGCTACGACATGGTCGAGCACGACCTGGACTTCGACCCCGACGAGGGGCTGCCGGCGAGTTATCCCGAGTTGCGCCGGCTCGGTGCCCGGGTGCCGCGCCCCCGGGGCGAGTTGGACGTCTGGCGCACCGCGCAGCTCATCCGGCTGTGGAGCGGGCTGGACGCGCTCGGCGTGTGCCTGTTCGCCGCCACGCCGACCCGCCCGCTGTCCTTGGACCGGGTGACCGACCTGGTCGAGGCGGTCGACGGGCGGCGGCCCGACGTGCTGGTGCTCGGCGCCACCCGCCTCGTGCTCCAGCACCAGGTCAACCGGCGGCTCGGGCGCGGCGACGAGCAGACGCTGCCGGACCTGTTCTTCACCGAACCGGTGCGCACCGGCCGGTACGCGGGCGCGGTCCTGGACCGGACCGCCTTCACCGCGGCGGCCACCGAACTGCGCCGCATGCTCGGTTTCGGCGCGGACGCCGAGCCCTCGGCGTCCGGCCATCCCGATCCTCGGCGGCAAGGCCGATGACGGGCTCATTCGACCACGGTCATTCCCTTCTCGGCCCGCCGGTGATCATGGTCGAATCTCCTCCATCGACCTGCCCGTCCGCGCGGACCTCGAACAGCACCGCCTGCGCCGGGTCGAGGAACGGCGCGGTCAGCCCGACGGTCGCCAGCACCGCGCCCGGAACCCGCACCGGCCGCGACGCCAGCCACGGTGCCCGTTCTGCGACATCCGCCCTCGGCAGGGCGATCTCCGGGCACGGCGTCACGGTGTAGATCGCGCCGGGGTCCAAGCCGGGCAGGCGCAGGCGCGGCGGGGCCGGGTCGACGCCGATGTCCAGTTGGGCGTAGGCGAATACGCCGTGCCGGCCATCGAGCGCGACGACCCCGTGCAGCCACGCCCGCGAATCCGGGTGGTCGGCGTTGACCCGGCGACCGGAGTGGATCAGGGGGCGGAGCCGCTTGTACACCGCGATCCATGCGGTCAGCGCGTCCAGCTCGGCGGGGGAGCATCGGGTGACGTCCCATTCGATGCCGGCGTGCGCGAACAGGGCGGTCGTCAGGCGGAACGGCAGGTCGGCGACGCGGCCGGTGATGTGGGCGCGGTCGGCGCCGACGTGGCTGCCCAGCAGTTCCGGCGGCAGCAGCAACCCGGTCCAGCGCTGGATCGCCTGGCGTTGCAGGGCATCGTTGGTGTCGGAGGTCCAGACGCGGTCGGTGCGTTCGAGAATGCCGTAGTCGATGCGCGCGCCGCCGCCGGCGCACGACTCGATTTCCAGGCCGGGGTGGCGGGCGCGAAGCTCTTCCAGTAGTCGGTAGACGGCGTGGGTCTGCTCGTGCACGCCCGCCCGGCCGTCGTGGACGGCTTCCAGCAGGTCCCGGTTGTGATCCCATTTCAGGTAGTCGAGGCTGTACTCGGCGACGAGGCGGTCCAGGTGGTCCAGCAGGTAGGCGTGGGCGTCGGGGTGGGCGACGTCGAGGACCAGCTGGTTGCGTTCGGGTTCGGGCAGTCGGCCGGGTGCGGCGAGGATCCACTCGGGGTGCTCCCGGGCCAGATCGGAGTCCGGGCTGACCATCTCCGGCTCGACCCACAATCCCATCGCCATGCCGAGTTCGCGGACCCGTTTGACCAGGGGGTGCAGCCCGTCGGGCCAGACGTCTCGGTCCACGGTCCAGTCGCCGAGCCCGGCGGTGTCGTCGCGCCGGCCCTGGAACCAGCCATCGTCCAGGATGAACAGTTCCACGCCGAGCCGCCCGGCGCATTCCGCCAGCTCGGTGAGTTTGCCGAGGTCATGGTCGAAGTAGACGGCCTCCCAGGTGTTGAGGATGACGCGGCGAGGTGTGCGCGGATGGCCGGCCCGGGCACGGAGCCGCTCGTGGAGGCGGGCGGCGAGCCCGTCCAGGCCGGTGCCGGACCAGGCGAAGAAGATCCATGGACTCTGGTACGTCCGGCCCGGCGCGAGCCGGATCTCACCGGGGCCCAACAACTCGCCGCCGGCCAGCACCGGTGCGGCTTCCGGCCGGCGTTCCAGCCAGTGGACGTGATCGCCGCTCCATCCGGCGTGCACCGCCCACACCTCTCCGGCGCCGAACCCGAATCCCGGAGTCCCCGCGACGAGCAGGCCGGTCGCGTCGTGGCCGGTTTTGCCGCGCCGCGACTCGCGCAGGGTGATGCCGTGGCGCACCGGCCCGCGTTGCGGGCTCCGTTCGGCGGCCCACCGTCCGGTGAAGTCCAGCACCTCGGTCGCCTGCCCCCCGACGGGCAGCTGACAGGACGCCGCGTCCAGGGTGAAGACGGAGTCGCCCTCGTTGCGGACCTCGATGCGCATGCGGACGACCCCGGACGGTTCCATGACGATCTGGACCGCCACCGCGACTCCGGCGTCGGCGTCCCGGGCCGAGATCCGTAACGCGTTTCCCTCGATCGCGTACTCGTCGACCGCGAACCGCAGATGCGGCCACTCGCCGTCGCGGTGCCCGGACACTCCGGGACGCCCGCGCCAGCCGTCCGCTTGGCCCGGGACGACAGTGAAGTGCATCCGCGACTCGACCGACGGCGCGACGGCCGCCCGCAGGCCGGTCAGATCGGCGGTGTCCAGCAGCCCGGGATCGCCACCCCAGTGCAGGATCCGGGGCAGGCCCGGCCCCGTGGCATCCAGGATCAGTGCCGATCCGGCGGCGGTCAGGACCGATATGCGAGGCTGTTCGGGCATGGCGGAAACCTTCCGAGGTGGTCGAGCGGTCGGCCGTCGTGCGCCCATCGGCCGGTGGGTCGGTGCGGGCCGGTGCAGTGGCCGCGAGGTGGTGCCGTCAGCGGACCCGCGGCGGCGCGGTCGAGCCGCGGACCACCAGTTCGGTGGGAAGACGCAACGGCGCCGGCGCCCGGCCGACCGTGGCCGCCGAGCCTTCGATGAGATCCAGCAGCGCGGCCACGGCCCCCGCCCCCATCGCGTCGGTGTCCTGGCGGACGGTGGTCAGCGAAGGTTGCGTGTAGGCGGACAGGTCCACATCGTCGAACCCGGTGACGGAGACATCGTCGGGCACGCGCCGCCCGTGCTCGTGCACCGCCCGCAGCACGCCGATCGCCATCATGTCGCTCTCCGCGATGATCGCGGTGAGGTCGGGCCGCCGATCCAACAGATCGTTGGCTGCCTGGTACGCGCCCTCGGTCGACCAGTCCGATCGCCGCGCCAACCCGGGATCCTCGGCGATCCCGGCCTCCGCGAACGCCGCCCGGATGCCGAGCAGACGATCGCCCCCGGACGGGTCGGTCTCGGTGCCGGTGATCCGCGCGATGCGGCGGTGCCCCAGTGCGATGAGATGCTCGGTGATCGCCCGCGCGCCCTCGGTGTTCTCCGAGGCCACCCAGGTGGCGCAGGGACCGGAGGCGACCGCGTCGATGAACACCGTCGGCAACCGAGCCTCCACGAGTGCCTGGATCCGCACGTCGCCGGGCGGGCAGGCCACCATGATCGCGCCGGCCACCCGGCGCGCCCGGAGCCGCCGAAGGTAGCTGTGGCTGCGGGTCTCGGCCTCGTTCGGGCGTGAGGGCAGCAGCAGGTCGTAACCGGCCGCCGCGGCGCCCGATTCAATGCTGCGCAGGACATTGAGATAGAAGTAGTGCTTGGGCTTGGTCAGCTGCGACAGCGCCCACATCTCGTCGGCGAAGAAGCCCAGCGCAATGGTCCGCGACGGCCCGCCGGACAGTGACTGCGCGGCCATGTCCGGCACGTAGCCCAGGCTGGTTGCCGCCGCCTCGACCCGGCGCCGGGTGTCGTCGTTGACGTTGGCGTTGCCGGACAGTGTGCGCGACACCGTGGCGCGGGAGACGCCGGCCAGGCGCGCGACGTCCGCACTGGTGGCCACGATCCGACCTTTCGTCCGTAGAGAGTGCAGGTGTGCACCGCCCTGGCCCGATGGCAGGGTTCCGCCGTGCTCGCCCGAATCCGGCGCGAACACGCGTTCTTGCGGTACGCACCATCATGCGGGGCATCCAAAGCACTGTCAATGAGCCCGAAACTGCTTGCCGCAGGCCCACAACGTCAATCTCTTGACCCCTGCCGACGGCAGGCGTAGCTTCGCCATCACTCCACCAAGAACGCGCGTTCATGAACGATCCACATTCCACCGCACCTCGCCGACGGTAGTCATCCGCATGAATCTTGCTGTCTGAGACCCGTGTCGAGAGGTAATCCCATGAATTCACCTGGAAGCATCGGATCCACTGCTCCAAGGTTGCTGGCGCGCGCGGTCGCGGCCGCCCTGGTGATCTTCGCGTCGGCCGCCTGTTCCGCCACTGACTCCGCGTCTTCGGCGGGCAAGAAGGAGATCACCTTCCTGGTCTTCGAAACGCCGAACCTGACCCCGGCATACTGGGACGCGGCCATCAAGCGGGTGACCGACAAGTTCCCGGACATCACGGTGAAGAAGCTGGTCTCGCCGGATCAGGACCGCACCAGGTACGCCAAGCAGCTCGACTCCACCGGCCAACTGCCGGACGTGATGATCGCGGTGTCACCCGCCGGCTTCGCCGAGGCCGGCAAGCTGTACGCGTTCAACCCTGATGAGCTCAAGGACTTCGAGTTTCCCAACAACGGAGCGGTCAAGGGCAAGGTCTATCAGCTGCCCGCCAACACGCAGACGATCCCGGTCGTCTACTACAACAAGAAGCAGTTCGCCGCCGCGGGCATCACGGCTGAGCCGAAGACCTATGCGGAGTTTCTGACCGCGGCACAGAAGCTGAAGGCCAAGGGCATCCAGCCGCTCGTCACCGGCGGCGTGCACGACAACCTCGGCGTGTTGTTCGCTGGGATAGCCGGCACGGACGTCTACGCGAAGAATCCGACCTGGATGGCCGACCGCCGGGCCGGCAAGGTGAAGTTCTGCGACGCCGACTGGAAAGCCGCCGCGGCCAAGCTGGCCGACCTGTCCGCCAAGGGCTATGTGAACAAGGGTGACGTCTCGCGCGACTACGCGGCTACGCAGCAGGCCTTCCTCGACGGCAAAGGCGCGATCTACCCGATGGGCAACTGGTTCGCCGGCGCGCTCGATGATCCCAAGACCAGGCCGGCCTTCGACGTCGGGCAGCTCACCTGGCCGTCCGACGACGGCACGATGGTCGTGCCCGCGTTCACCGGCGGTGGCCTGCTCGTGAACGCCAAGGCCAAGAATCTGGACGCGGCGCGGAAGTTCGCGCTCGCATTCCAGACCGACAAGACCAACATGGACGCCTCCGCCAAGAACGACGGCCTGTTCGTAGCGGTCAAGGGCTTCAGCCCGCCGTCGGACGTCGGCCCTGCCTTCAAGGCCGGCTATGACCTGTACGCCAAGGCGCTGGCGGCCAAGGCCGTCGTTCCCTCGATGGGCTTCGAGGCCGGCGATGACGGCTTCCTGCCCGGCGTCGGCGCCAGAGTGGACTCTTCCCTGGTCGATCTGGTGTCGGGCACCAAGACCGTCGATCAGGTCTGTTCGTTCCTCGACAGTGAGTGGCAGAAGGCCGCCGGCTAGCTCCGACTCCGCCTGCACCGCAAGAAGGGAGATCCGCCGTGCGCCGACGAAATCCATGGCATTTTCTGTCGTTCGGCGGGCCTGCCGTCAGCGTCTACGCCGCGTTCGTGCTGCTGCCGATCCTGATCAGCGCCGCCTACAGCCTGACCAACTACAACCCGTTCAACCCGCCGACCAAGTGGGTCGGGTTGCACAACTATCGGCTGCTCTTCGCGGATTCGGAGTTCCGCACGTCGTTGCGCGTCACCACGATCCTCACCCTTATCGTGGTGGTGGTGCCCAACGTACTGGGCCTCGCGATCGCCGCGCTGCTCGATCGGCCCGGGTGGTTCTACAACGCGCTGCGCAGCGTCTTCTTCGTGCCCGTGGTGCTCAGTTCGGTCGTCGTGAGCGTCATTTGGACCCGCCTGCTCGACAACGACGGACTGCTCAACCAGGCGCTGCGGGGACTCGGGATCGACGATCCGCCAGGATGGCTGTCCGATCCCCACTATGCGTTGTACTCGTTGGGCGCCATCATCTCTTGGCAGATGCTCGGGTTCTGCGTGGTGGTGTATCTGGCCGGCCTGCAAGGGGTACCCACCGAACTGACCGAAGCGGCGGCCATCGACGGAGCCGGCGCGTTCCAGCGGTTCTGGCGGGTGACCTGGCCGCTGCTCGCGCCCGCATTGACCGTCAACACGGTCATCCTGCTGATCTCGGCGTTCAAGGTCTTCGACCACGTGCAGATCATCACCCGCGGCGGGCCAGGCACGGGTACGACCGCGACGATCGCCTACGTCATCCTCGGAGAGGCCTTCGTGTCCGACCACCCCGGCTATGCGTCGGCCGAGGCGATCGTCATGCTGCTCATCATCGCCACCGCCGCCGCGGCCGCGCTGAAGGTCCTCCAGCGCAGGGAGATCAACCTATGAGGCGCAAGGCTCTGGCGGCCGCCGTCGCAGCACTCTTCTTCGTGCCGCTGTACATGGCGCTGGTCAACGTTTTCAAGCGGGGCCGGCTGATCGCCCCGTCTCCGGCCTCGCTGCCCATCCCGCCGACGTTGGACAACGTCGAGGCGGTGTTCACCCGCACCGACCATCTCTTCTGGGTCAGCCTCACCAACAGCCTCATCGTGACCTCGCTGTCGATCGGCATCCTCACCGTCCTTTCCGCCATGCTCGGGCACTACCTGGCCCGTACGGCCGGCCGTGGGGCGCGATGGCTGACCCTAGTGCTCCTCAGTGGACTGATGATTCCGCCCCAGGTCATCCTCAAACCCGCCACCGACGTGCTGCGCGAGATCGGCCTCATGACGACGTTGCCGGGCCTGATCCTGTTCAACGTCGGCTACTACGTACCCTTCGGTGTCTTCGTTTTCACCGGTTTCATCCGCTCGATTCCCGTCGAGTTGGAGGAGGCGGCCTCGATCGACGGCGCCACCCGCATGCAGGTCTTCTGGCGCATCGTGTTTCCCCTGCTGCGCCCCGCCACCGCCAGCGTGCTCATCTTCCTGGGCGTCTGGATCTGGAACGACTTCCTCAATCCGCTGATCATCCTCGGCCCGTCCCTGGGCACGACCATCACCACCGGCATATACCGCTCGATCGGCCAGTATCAGCAGGACTTCGGCGCGCTCTTCGCCTTCATGTTCCTCGCCACCCTGCCCGTGCTGATCTTCTTCCTGCTGCTGCAGAAACAGTTCGTCAAGGGTCTCACCGGCGGAGCGACGAAGGGATAGACACATGTGGACCACGCAGGACGCCGCTACCGCGGGCCGGGTTTCAGCCGCCTCAGTGCCTCGCCGACGTTGCCGTCCGCTCCGAGCGCGCGACGCAGCCAGTCCTCCACGCCGGCGATGTGCACCGTGGCCCACGACCGGGCCAGCTCGGGTTGGCGCGCCGCGAGCGCCTGATGGATCGCCCGGTGCTGCTCGAGCGTACGGTCGACGGCGTGCTCCTGGGTCCGCCCTCGCCACACCCGGGTGCGCAGCGTCGGCCCGGAGACACTCTCGATCAGCGAGGCGAGCACCGGGTTGCCGGAGCCGACGGCGATCCGCCGATGGAACTCCAGGTCCGCGGCGATGAGGGCGTTGAGGCCGTCGACGTCGTCGGCGTCCGGTCCGTCACCCGTCACCGCGATCAGGGTCGTCAGCGATTCGATGTCGTCGTCGCTCATCGTCAGGGCGGCCATCGCGGTGGCCGCCGGTTCGAGGATCCGGCGTACCTCCAGCAGGTGCAGCACGCTGTCATCGCCGTGGAAGTCCAGGACGAACCCCATCGTGTCGAGCAGCACCTCGGGTCGCAGGCTGGTCACGTACGTGCCGTCGCCCTGGCGTACGTCCAGCACCCGGATGAGCGAGAGTGCCCTCACCGCCTCCCGCAACGAGTTGCGGGACAGACCGAGGCGGCCGGCCAGATCCGCTTCTTTCGGCAACCGGTCGCCCGGGCGCAACTCGCCGGAGACGATCATCGCCTTTATTCGCTCGATCGCCTCGTCCGTCAGGGCCATGAAGCCAAGGATAGGTGGCCGGGTCACCGGTCCGGCGTCGGCGGGCGGCTGTTCGACCCCTGTCCCGGGCGGCCCTGTCCCGCCCTCTCGATCGCTGATGGGAGTTTGCTATGCGCACCCAGGCACTCGTGGCCAACCCGGCGCCCGTCTCGGCACTGCCATGACGCCGCCGACCGCGGTCGCCGTGTGCGGCGACCGGCTTCCCGTCGGGGACGGCCTGTACGACGCTGTCTCCGGCAAGACCTTCGTCTGCCGGGGCGGCCACCGCGAGGACGACTACGTGCAGGCGTACGACCATCACGGCCGTACCTGGTCGGCGCCCGTGCGAGTGGCGGGCGGCGACGACCCGCCCGGTCATCCGACGATGATCCAGGCTGCCGACGGCCACCTGCTGGTCTTTCGCGGCCTGCGCGACGGGCAACTCCGGATGGCCCGTTCGGCACGGCCGCGCGCGATCGACGGCACGTGGATGGACATCACCATCGGTGCGGGGCAGGGTGCGACGTACCCGATGCCGTTACGCACCGGCGACGGCACGATCTTCGTGTTCATCCGGGAGACCGCCGGCGACCCCGACCGGGGCCGTCCGACCGGCACCCGGCCGGTGACGTTCGTCCGATCCACCGACCACGGCCGGACCTGGCGCAGCTCCGCGTCGTTGACCGGCCACCGCCGGGCGATCGCGTCGCTCGATCGGGCGGACCACATGAATGAGATCCACGTCGGCCAGCTCCGGTACGAGCCCGCGACGCCGCTGTACCCGGAGCGGGTCGCCATCGTCTACACGCTGGCCGGCTGCGGCCCCGAGGGGCGCCTGCACGACCGGCACCGCCGAAACCTCTACTACACCCATTTCACGCCGGCCGACCTGCACTTCCACGCCGCCGACGGGCGTGATCTGGGCACCACGGTCGACGACGCGAGCCAGGAGGCCTATCTCAAGGTCGTCGACACCCCGCCGCGGAGGCTTGATCTCCGCTCACCCGACCACATCAGCCTCGTCGGCAGCACGCTGGCCGCCTGGCCGTTCGTGGTGTGGATGGAGCCCGGCCCGGACGGCCGGGTGCGCGATCGGGTCGCGCTCTGGTCACCGCTCGGCGGCTGGCGGACCAGGGAGGTCGCCACCGGCGTCCGGGTCCGGGACATGGAACGCCTCGACGGGCAGACCTGGCGGGTGTACGGCACCGACGACGCGGGCGCACCCGGCATCGCGACGTACCGGTTGACCGCCGGCAGGGACTGGCGGTTCGAGTCGGCCTCCGCGACGCCGGGGGCCGACCGGCATCGGCTCGAGGACGCGCCGTCGGGGTAGGTTCGCCGCATTTCCGGGTTGTCTCCCGCGCGGCCGGGCCCCGCGGCCGGTGGGTGCTGTGCCGCGCTGATCGTGCGGCCGTGCTCAGTAGGGACATTTTGTGTGGCCATATGTGTCAACCGTGCGTGGCTCTCCGCGCATTACGAACAAACCTTGACGTAAACGAACGTGGCGAGGTTTGATGATTCTGCTCCGGTGCCGTCCAAGTCGGGGCGATGACCCACGGAGCGCCGGACCGACTCGATCCGCCCACCCGAGCCGTCCCGTGCGCCGCCATTCTCACGCGCGAGCATCCCGCACACCCTCGGTCGTCGTCTGCCGTCCTTGAGCCCGGGACGGACGTGTCAGCGTCCGCGTCCCGTGCTCGGCGACCCCCGCCGCGAGCGTGAAATCCACCATGCTTTCGAGGGAGACAGGATGCATCCACAGTGGAGGTACCGGGCCCGGCGACTACTCGCCTGGCTGGCCGCGGTGACGGTAGCGGTGGGCTTGACGACGGTGGTCGTCGCCGGCGCTCGGCCCGCGGCGGCGTCGGACAACGGCTTGTCGATCCGGCCGGCGATGGGCTGGAGCAGCTGGAGCTTCGTCCGGCGAACGCCGACCGAGGCCGTCATCAAGGCGCAGGCCGACGCGATGAAGAACAGCGGTCTGTCCGCGCACGGCTTCGTGTACATCAATCTCGACGACTTCTGGATGAGGTGCGACAGCAACGGCCCGATGGTCGACAGCTTCGGCAGATGGGTCGTGGACACCGCGAGGTTTCCGAGCGGCATGAGGGCGCTGGCCGACTACGTACACAACGACGGTCTCAAGTTCGGTCTCTATGTCACGCCGGGCATCGCCCAGAACGCCGTCATGCAGAACACGGTGATCGCCGGCACCGACCGGCACGCGGCGGATATCGCCGACACCAGCAAAACCGAGAAGAACTACAACTGCCGGCACATGTACTACATCGACTACAGCAAGGCCGGCGCGCAGGAGTTCATCAACTCGTGGGCAGCCCAGTTCGCCTCGTGGGGAGTCGACTATCTGAAGATCGACGGCGTCGGCAGCCAGGACATCCCCGATGTGCGGGCGTGGGCGAGCGCGCTGCGCGCCTCGGGCCGTCAGATCAACTACGCCCTGTCGAACAATCTGGCGATCGCCGATGCGAGCACCTGGCGGCAGTACGCCAACAGCTGGCGAACCCAGGGCGACCTCGAGTGCTATTGCGGGCCCGGCCCGAACGGCAGCGGCTATCCGATCACCGACTGGTCGCACGTGCTGACCCGGTTCGGCTCGGCGGCGTCCTGGCAGCCGTACGCCGGCCCGGGAGGCTGGAACGATCTGGACTCGTTGGAAATCGGTAACGGCGACCGGATCGGGCTGACCGTCGATCAGCGCCGGTCGCACTTCACGCTCTGGGCGATGGCGGCCTCGCCACTGCTGCTGGGCACCGACCTGACCCATCTCGACGCCACCGACACGGCGATGCTCACCAACGACCGGCTCATCGCCGTCGATCAGGACGGAGTGGCCGCCAGGCGCATCGTCAGCAGTGGCGGCAATCAGGTCTGGAGCAAGCGGGAGGCGAACGGCGACCACGTGGTGGCCCTGTTCAACACCGCCACGAGCGGCTCGTCGACGGTGAGCGTCAACTGGTCGCAGGTCGGCTTCTCCGGCAGCGCCCAGGTCACCGACCTGTGGTCCGGTGCGGACCGTGGCGTCATCACCGACACGTACAGCACGACCCTGCGGCCCGGTGAGGCCAGGCTGATCCGGGCGACACCGGTGTCCGGTGGCGGCAGGGTGACCATCGAGGCCGAGGCGGCCGGCAACACCCTGGCCGGTGCCGCCGCCGTCGCCACCTGCTCGACCTGTTCCGGCGGGGCGAAGGTGCGCTTCATCGGTAAGAGCGCGGCGAACTACGAGACCGTCAACAACGTCGCCGTGGGCGCTGCCGGCAGCCGGACACTGACCATCACCGGTGAGGTCAGCGGAACCAGGACCTTCTTCGTCAGCGTCAACGGCGCCGCCGCCGGCCAGGTGGCACTGACCGGCGCCAGCTGGTCGACTCCGGTCAGTGCCACCACCACCGTCTCGCTCAACGCGGGCGACAACACCATCAGATTCTTCAACGACACCGGGTACGCCCCCGACCTCGACAAGATCGCGATCGGCTGACCCGGCGACGGGACCGGTCACCCGCCGATGGCGGGCCGGCGGACGCTGTTCGTGCCGGTCCGTCGTCGGCCGGGCCACGCGTTGTCCCGGTGCAAGCTCCACGCCATCCACATCAGATCAGGTCTTGGAGGAGCGCATGCAACGAAGGACGAGACTCTGGTTCCACGCTCTGCCGGCCGCCGTCGCGGTGGCCGCGATCCTTCCGCTGGGACAGCCGGCGCACGCGGCGGCCGTCCGGTATCAGGCGGAGAACGCGACGATCTCGCACGGCGTCGTCGAGTCCAACCACGCCGGTTACACCGGCACCGGGTTCGTCAACTACGACAACGCGGTCGGCGGCTTCGTCGAGTGGTCGGTACCGGCGACGACCGCGGGCAACCTCAGCATCGCGATCCGCTACGCCAACGGGGTGGCCAACGGCGCCAGCGTCGACCGCCCGATGGACATCTCCGTCAACGGCACTCTGGTGCGCACCGGGCTGTCGTTCCCGAGCACCGGTGACTGGGACACCTGGCAGACGGTGACGTTCACGGTCGGGCTCTCGGCCGGCACCAACCGGATCCGGGCCACCGCGGTCACGGCCAACGGCGGACCCAACGTCGACGTACTCGACACCGGGGTACCGGGCGACACGGTCCCGCCGGCCGCGCCCGGGCAGCCCGCCTGCAGTGCCGTCACCGAGAACAGCCTGACGCTCACGTGGGGTGCGTCGACCGACAACGTCGGCGTGGTCGCGTACGACATCTACCACGACGGCAACAAGATCAGCGAGGCCGCGGGGACCGCCACCTCGAAGTCGCTGACCGGTCTGCAACCGCACGTCGAGTACCGGCTGTCGGTCTTCGGCCGCGACGCCGCGGGCAACGTCTCGACGAGCAGCCCGCAGGCGACCTGCACGACCCTGCCGGGCTCCGACCCGCAGGCGCCGTCGGCGCCGGCCGACTTCACCACCGCCAACGCCGCGGGAAGCAGCGTGGACACCTCCTGGACGGCGTCGACGGACAACGTCGGGGTGACCGGGTACGAGGTACGCAGCGGCGGCTCGGTGCTCAAAACGGTCGGCAACGTGACCTCGACGACGGTGACCGGACTGGCCTGTAACACCGCGTACACGCTGGCCGTGGTCGCGAAGGACGCGGCTGGCAACGTGTCGGCGCCGAGCAACGCCCGGTCCATCCACACGTCCGGCTGTACCGGGGGCGTGCCGTCCAGCATCACCACCATCTCCACCGGCTGGACGATCCCCTGGGGCATCGCCTGGATGCCGGACGGGCAGACCGCGATCGCCACCGAACGAGACTCGTTCGCGGTCTTCAAGGTCACCCTCGCCGGAGTACGCACCCGGGTCGGCACCGTGCCGAACAGCGTACAGACCGACGGGGAGGGCGGCCTGCTTGGCGTGGCGGTCGACCCGAACTGGAGTACCAACCACTTCGTGTACCTCATGCACACCGCGTCGGAGGGCAACCGCATCGCGCGGATGACATACAACGGCAGCACGCTCACCGGGTACACCGCGCTGGTCACCGGGATCAAGAAGAACCGTTACCACAATGGTGGCCGGCTGGCCTTCGGTCCGGACGGGCGCCTCTACGCGACCACCGGTGAGGCGCAGACGCCCGCTCTGGCGCAGGACAGGAACTCGCTCAACGGCAAGGTCCTGCGGATGAAGACGGACGGCACGCCGGCGCCCGGCAACCCGTTCCCCGGCTCGCTGGTGTACAGCTACGGCCACCGCAATCCGCAGGGCCTCGCGTGGGACTCCCGGGGGCGCCTGTGGGAGGCCGAGTTCGGCAACAGCCAGTTCGACGAGCTGAACCTCGTCAAGCCGGGCCGCAACTACGGCTGGCCGGCCTGCGAGGGCACCTGCAGCGTCTCGGGCATGGAGAACCCGAAGCGCCAGTGGTCGGTGAACTCCGCCTCGCCGAGCGGGATCGCGATCGTGCGTGACGTGGTGTACATGGCGGCGCTGCGTGGCGAGCGGATGTGGCGGATCCCGCTGCAGGACGGCGAGAACACCGGCACGCCGACGTCGTACTACGTCGGCACGTACGGGCGGCTGCGCACGGTTGTCAAGGTGCCGGGCGCCGACCAGCTCTGGCTGAGCACCACCAACTGTGACAACAACGGAGGCGCGGCCGACGGATCGGACAAGGTCTTTCGGATCACGATCGCCTGACCGGCGTACCGCTCTGTCGTACCACCGGAGAAGGGCGGGTCCGGCATCCCGCGGGACGCCGGACCCGAACGGCCTTTCCTACCGCATCTGCTCGTTCATGATGAGGAAGGCGCCCAAGCCGTGGAAGTCGTTGGTCGCCCGGGTGCGGCCCACGTAGTACCCGTAGTCGCCGACGTTCGTGCCGATCGAGATGTCGGTGAGATCCGTGCGGCCGTCGCTGCCGAGCGAGATCCGGTTCAACACACCCTGATAGCCACGGTCGGCGCTGACCTGGTACCCGGCGCCGACGTAGCGGCGCTGCACGGCGAGGTCGATGGTGTACGTGTACATGCTCGAGCACGACGTCTCGGTCCAGTCGTCCGAGCGGCTGCCCTTGTCGACGACCTGGAACCACCGTCCGGTCGCCGGATCCTGATACGTGGCGAAACCGCGCACCAGGTTCCGCACGATGCCGATCAGCGCGGCACGCCTGGGGTGGTCGGCCGGGATGATGTCGAGGATCTGCACGGTCGCCATCCCGAACCAGCCGATCGCTCGGCACCAGTACTCCGGTGCCAGGCCGGTGGCCGGGTCGGCCCAGCTCTGCGCGCGTTTCTCGTCGTACGCGTGCTTCATCAGGCCGTTCGGCTGTTGCAGGTGCGAGGCGTAGACGACGAGCTGCCTGGTCGCCTCGTCCCACGAATACGCGCTGTCGCCCACTATTCCGCCGTACTCGGCCAGGAACGGCATCGCCATGAACACGCCGTCGGACCACAGCTGCCACGCCCGGCTGTCGCTGGTCGCGTGCCAGAAACCGCCGTCGGTGGTACGGGGATAGGTGTTCAACCGGTTCCGGATCATCGTCGCCGCGGTGCGGTACCTGACCTGCCCGGTTTCCGCGTACAGGATCAGGAGCAGCCGGCCGGCGAGCATGCTGTCGAGGTTGTTGAAACTCTGCCCGATGTTCCCGGAGCTGTCGACGAATCGATCGACCCAGCTCTTCACGAACGTGAGGTATGCCGGGTTGCCGGTGCGTTTGTACACCGCGTACTGGCCGAGCAGATAGAGCCCGACCGGATAGCCCCAGCCGCCGATGCTGCTCGGCGTGAAACGTGCCATCGTGGACCGCACCATCTCGACGGACCAGTCGGTGCCGGCGGTGCCGTCGTCGATGGTGAGCGAGTCCAGGTTCGCCATGCCGTTCGCGCCGGTGCTCGTCAGCCGGATCGTGTTGGTGCCGGCGGCCGGAGTCGTGCTGACCGTTGCCGTCCGCCAGGTCGTCCAGTCGCCGGTCGCGGCGAAGTTCACCGTGCCCGCCGCGGCGCCGTTGACGGTGATCGCGGCCGGGCGGTCGGCGCCGCCGCCGTTGGCGTACCGGAATGCCAGCGTGACGGATGCCGCCCCGGCGACGCTCATACTCCACTCGACGTAGCTGCCGATCTCGTTGGTGCTGTTCACGAAACCCGTACCGGTGAAGCCGGCATGGTCGCTGTCGACGGTGCCGTGGAAGATCGTGGCGTGCTCCGCCTCGTAGTTGACGGCTGGGGACGGCGCCGCGGCGCGAACCGGTGGGGGCGCGCCGGCCGCGGGACCGGCGGCCGCCAGGAGGGTGGCGCACAGGACGGCGACGGTGTGGGGCGTCATGCCGGGTTCCTCTCCGATGGTCGTGACGCCCCGGTGTGCGCAACGCGGGACCGAGGCTCGGCGGCGCGGCCGAGGGGTCACCGGCATCCATCGAACGGTTCCCGCTACGGGGAGCGCGGTCTGGACCGCTCGCCGTGCCCAACGGCGTGGCGTGACCGGCCGCGTCTCGCCCGCGCCGGCGACGTCGCTCCCTGTTCGGGTCCCGTCCGGTCGGTGGCCCCTCGACCGGCGGTCAGCCGGCTCGGACCCCGTCGCCGTGCCAGGTCCACGCCAGGGCTGGCCGGCGAGGGGTCCGAGCCGGGCCGACGAGGGGAACGTATCGATAGGACTCCGAACAGTCAACCGATTCATCGGATCAATGTTTAAGTCTTCCATCGAATAAGACCGATGTGTACCATCCCTAAAGAGATACAAGGCGAAATAGATCGGATCTTTGTCGTCCAGGAGGGCTCAGTGACACGGTCGTCTGGGAGGGTTCAGTGACACGAAATCGCCTCTGGGCGAGGCTGCGCGTCTCGTCGATCGCCACGCTTGTCCTCCTTGGCTCGCTGGCGGTGTTCGGCGCCCCGGCGGCCCATGCCGAGCTGCAACATCCGCGCCAGCAGTTCCTCCGCGGCTCGACCGCCGGGCTGTTTCTGCACTGGGGACTGCGCACGTCGCCGCAGCACACGAACTGCGCCACGTGGGAGAACGACGTCACCAACGGCGGGTGGTCCGCTGACTACTGGGTCAACGAGGCCAAGAAGCTGCACGCGCAGTACCTGGTGCTCACGTCGTTCCACAGCCGCCTCGGCTATGCCCGCGCCTGGCCCTCCTCGATCCCGGGCAGCTGCAGCACGAAACGCGACTTCCTCGGCGAGCTGATCACGGCGGCCGACACCCAGCATCTGAAGGTGATCCTCTACATGACCGACGACCCGCAGTGGCACAACCAAGGGCTGCCGTCGGGCGACTGGCTCAACTCGTCGGCCTACTCGAGCTACAAGGGACACGCCGTCGACCTGACCGTCCGCGACGGCTTCGGTGAGTTCAGCTACGACAACTTCGTCGAGGTCATGCAGCGGTATCCGAACCTCGGCGGCTTCTGGATCGACAACGATAACCAGTACTGGATCGACCATGGACTCTACGAGCGGATCCGGGCCGACCGGCCGAGTTTCACGCTCAGCAACAACAACGAAGACACCCCGATCATGGACATGATCAGCAACGAGCAGAAGAGCGGCATGACGCCCGGTTACGACTATCCGCAGGCGGTCTACACGGCGGCGCCGCGGCTCATCGAGGCCGACTTCAAACTGCCCGCGACCGGGGCCTGGTGGTACGACGGGTCCAACCCGTCCGTCGACCGCAAGCTCACGCTGGGCCGGCTGATCACCAACGCCGGCTCCTCCGTCAAGGCGCTGATGGCCGAGACCGCACAGGTCAACGGCCGCTTCCCGAGCAACCAGGAGTCGTTCAACAACTTCGCCGACACGTACCTCGAGGGAATCTGGCCCTCGTTGCACGGCACCGAGGGCGGCGGATACATGTACGGCGGCCTCAAGCCGGGATTCTGGAACGACGGTGCGCACGGGGTCACCACGATCAGCAAGGCCAACCCCAACCTGCAGTACCTGCACGTGCTCACGCCGCCGTCGACGAACACGCTCAAGGTTCGCGACAACGGGTATGTGGTGACCGGCGTGACCAATCTGCGCACCGGAGCGGCGATCAGCTACTCGCAGAGCGGCGGCACCTTGACGCTCTCCGCGCTCGGCTCCTGGGACACCTACGACACTGTGTTCACGGTGACGACGAACGGCCGGCCGGGGATCTACCCGCCGTCCTCTTACACGATGAGCGCCGGCGCGTCGGCGAGCGGCCACCCCGCTTCCGCCGCGGCCGACGGCGACTATCTGACCTACTGGAACAGCAACAAGACCACTCCGGTGTCGCTGAGCTTCGACCTCGGCTCGACCAAGCGTGTCCAGTACATCGGCGTGAACCAGCGGGAAGACTCGGTGAGCTACGCCCGTTCGGCGACCGAGCAGTCTGCGCGGATCAAGAATTATCGCGTCTACTTCTCGGCCGACGGCACCAACTGGGGGAGTCCCGTCAAGACCGGGTCGCTGCCGAGCGCGCGCGGCGTCGCCATCATCGACCTGCCCGCCGCCAACACCCGCCACGTACGGCTCGAGGTCGTCGACACCTATGCGGCGTCCACCGACAGCACGCGGTACAAGCGGCTCGGCATCGACGAAGCCTGGATCGGTTCGGACTACCCGGGAGGCGGAACCACACCGCCGACCCAGCGCTCGTACGAGGCGGAGGCGTCCGGCAACACGCTGAACGGCAACGCCGCCACGAACACGTGCTCCGGATGCTCCGGCGGCTCGAAGGTGCGCTTCATCGGCAACAGCGCCAACAACTGGGTGACGGTCAACGGCGTGACGGTCGCGTCGGCCGGTAGCCACCAGCTCACCATCCACGGCGTCGTCAGCGGTACGAGGATGTTCTTCGTTTCGGTCAACGGCGGGCCCGCGATCCAGGTCCCGCTCACCGGAACGGACTGGGCGACCCCGGTGACCGCCATGGTCAACGTCTCGCTCAACACGGGCGCCAACAGCATCAGGTTCTTCAACGACACCGCCAACGCACCCGACCTCGACCGGATCGTCGTCGGGTAGGCGCCCGCCGCGACTCGCCCCGCAGCAAGGTGCCGGGTCGACCGCGCCGGAGCCGGTACCAAACCATCCACTCTGGAGGCGAAGCATGGGCAGAAACAGTCGCGGACTCGCCGGCTGGCACCCAGCCGGATGGCTGGCCGCGCTCTCGGTACTGGCGATCAGCGCCACCCTGATCGTCGCCGACGGCGACGCGTCGGCGGCCGGCACCTTCAACATTCGTGACTACGGCGCGACCGGCAACGGCTCGAGCAACGACACCCCCGCCATCCAACGGGCGATCAACGCCGCCGCTGCAGCGGGCGGCGGCACGGTACGCGCGCCGTCGGGCACCTACAAGTCGTCCAACTCGATCCACCTGAAGAGCAGCATCACGATCCAGCTCGACGCGGGTGCCACGATCATCGGCGCGTCCGGTACCGGCTACGACGCACCGGAGTCGAACCCGTTCGACCAGTACCAGGACTACGGGCACAGCCACTTCCACAACGCGATGATGTGGGGCGACAGACTCACCGACATCGCGTTCACCGGCTCCGGCACGATCGACGGCGGCGGCCACCTGATCACCGGCAACCCCGACTCCGGGCAGGCCGACAAGATCCTGTCGTTGACCCGGTGCAACCGGCTGACGCTCAACGGTGTCCGGTTCCGCCGCGGCGGCCATTTCGCGATTCTCACCAACAGCTGCAACAACATCACCTCCGACGCGCTGCGCATCGACACCGCGAGCGACCGGGACGGCTGGAACGTCATCAGCGCCTCGAACGTCACCGTGACCAACGCCGACATCGCCGGCAACGACGACGCGCTCGTGTTCAAGAGCGACTACGCGCTGGGCGCCAAACTGCCCAACGGGCACGTGAGAGTCACCGACTCACACCTCTCCGCGGGCTGCTGCAACGCGCTGATGTTCGGCTCTGAGACGTGCGGTGACTTCTCCGACTACACATTCCAGCGGATCACCATCACCGGCGCCGACAAGTCCGGGCTCGGGATGGTCTCGATGGACGGCGCCGACATCTCCGACGTGCACTACCGGGATATCACGATGACCGGCGTCCGGTCGCCCATCATGCAGAAGATCGGCACCCGACGACGCTGCGGCAACAGTCCCGGAGTCGGGCACATCAGCAACATCACCTACGACAACATCACCGGTACCGGGGTCAGCCCGTCGTTCAGCCCGACCCTGTGGGGCGAGTCCGGCGGTAACCGGATCAGCGACGTGACCTTCAACAACGTCAACCTGACCGTTCCCGGCGGCAACGGCACGATGTCCACCGGCGTGCCTGGCAACGACCCGAACAACTACAACCCGAACAGCATCGGTACGCGGCCGGCGTACGGCTGGTACCTCCACAACGCCAACAACATCACGTTCAACAACAGCTCGGTACGGTTCGCCTCCAACGACGGCCGTCCGGCGGTCATCGCGGACAACGGCAGGAACCTCAGGTTCGACCACTTCACCGTGGAACGCGGCAGCAACAGCCCGTACGACCTCGGCTTCCAGTCGGTCACCGGGTACTGCGTGTCCAACAGCGGCTCCCCCCGGATCCACTCGTCCGGTTCCACCGCGTCGTGCGGCACCCCGCCGGACACGGTCACCGTGACGGCGGAGGCGGAGAGCGGCACGATCATCGCGCCGATGCAGGTCAAGAACGACAGCAACGCCTCGGGCGGGCAGTACATCGCGGTGACGGCGGGCAACAACAGCAACTCGGCGCCGCCGTCCAACGGTTCGTCGGTGATCCCCTTCACCGTGACGGCCGCCGGCACGTACAAGTTGTGGGGCCGGGTCATCGCGCCGACCAACAAGGACGACTCATTCTGGGTACGCGTCGACGGCGGCACCTGGGTCGACTGGAACGACATCACCCCGGGCGGCTCCTGGCACTGGGCGAACGTCACCGACGACGCGAGCAGCGACACCCCGGTCGTGGTCAATCTCGCCGCCGGGGCGCACACCATCAGCTACGCCTACCGCGAAGACGGCACCCTGCTCGACCGGGTGCTCATCACCAACGATCTGAACCTCGTGCCGACCCTCTGAATCACCGTGGCACGTGGGCGGTCCCCGGACCACCCACGTGCCACGCCGGCCCCGCGGAGGTCCGGTGGCGTCCCGGACAGCCTCAGAAGAACGGACGATCCGTATCGGCGGGCGCGCCGGGAGACGGCCGGCGGGCGGACCGGCGGTACGTACAGCAGGCGGTGGGCGGAAGTCGGGTGCCGGCCGGCATCCCGGCGTGCCGTACCCGTACAACCGGGGTGCCGGAGGCGGCGGCAGGTAGACGTTAGGTAGCTCCAGCAGTGGCAACGGCTTGGCCTGTGGGCGAGGCGGCGTCAGAGGGGCCCAGCTTGTCGCTGTTCCAGCACCAAGCGACGCGAGTCCACTGATCACACAGCGTTATGGCGGGTGGCTGATCGCGACCCCGATTGCCGATGAGAATGCATCGTGACCACCTGGCTGGCCCACGCATGAGCTCGTACGAGGCCGTACGAGGCTGCGAGGAACCGGGCGGTATCCCGATGGCGCATTCCGGGCAGGCCGACCAGCACCGCGTGATCGATTTCTACGGCGAGCATGTCCTGCCCCGCATGCGATTCCATCAGCGGTGAGGACCGGGTATCGAAGCGGGAAACGACGCTGCTTCGCTGCCTTGCCGTCCTGTGACGGCTTCGGCGTCGCCAGAATGATGTGATGGACGTCCGGTTCGGGCCGCCGCTCACACCGTGGCAACGACTGGCGATCATCGCGGTGTCCGGCGCGGACGTCGATGGTGTTTCGGCCGCTACCGTGACCGGCCCCGCGAGGAGGGGGCCCTCGCGCTGCGAGACGTCAGCTGCGGTCCCGTCGTGCTCGGGATGTGTCTCGGCGCCGCGCTCCGCGATGTGGGGCTCGACGCTTTCGGCGGCGTGCAAACTTGCTCACCTGTATCGCGCGGCCGACGCGGACGAGCGGGCAGCCGCGACGAATCCGCGATGGCGGCGGGAACATCGCACCGATACGGGCGGCGCATCCGTAGTTCACCGTCGCCGCCGTTCATCGGCCGCGGCGGTGACCTGTGCCGACGGTGTGCGGCGGCCGGCCGCTGTTTCTCACCCCGATCGACGGGTACGCGAGGGTGTATCGGGTCGGGTCGACAGATCAGAGCAGGACAATGGGGCGTGCGCGCATCGTCATCGTGGGAGCCGGGTTCGCCGGCTTCCACGCAGCCCGGACCCTGCTGCGCAAGGCCCGCGGCGCCACTGAGGTGGCACTGCTCAACCCGACGGACTACTTCCTCTACCTGCCGCTGCTCCCGGAGGTCGCCGGCGGGGTCCTCGATCCGCGGCGGGTCACCGTGCCGCTCGCCGACACGCTGCCGGGGGTGCGGCTGGTGTTGGGTCAGGCCGACGGGGTCGACGTCGACGCCCGGACGGTGTCGTGGACGGGCCCGGAAGGCAATCGGGGCACACTGGGCTACCACCGGTTGGTGCTGGCCGCGGGCAGCGTCAACAAGTTGCTGCCGATCCCCGGCGTAGCCGACCACGCGCACGGCTTCCGCGGCATACCGGAGGCGTTGCAGGCCGTCGGGCTGGCCCGTGACCTGCTGCTGCAGGCCGAGCGCATTCATCCCGGCGCGGTGGTGGACCAGGGCTTCGTCACTCTCCTACCGGGGGAGTTCACCGTGTTCCACGTAGCCCGCCATCACCGGCAGCACCCTCGACCTGTCGCCCCGGCAGATCCGGATGTTCGGCGTCCTCTTCCCCGCCAAGAACGTGTTGGCCCAGGTGACGGCCGGCGCCACCACATACCCGCTGCCGCCGCTGCCAGCTGGGCTCGCGTACGGGGCGGTCGACGTCCAACCCGACGGCCTGCGCCTGCACCTCAGCGGCGAAGACGCCACGCTGTCAAAAGGCATCCTCGGAAGGACCGGATGCTAAATCGATGATCCAGCATGCCGGGTCGGCGGGTCATGACCGGCTTCGCTGCCCTCGGCTGGCCGGCGTCCACGTGGGTCCTTCACGCCATGTACGAGAACTCGGATCCGTCACAGCACACGCTTTACGGCTCACGACGCTTGGAGGCTGCCGTCTGGCCGATCCCCGGCGGTCGCCTGTTCCATGCGACGCGCGTGTCGCAGGCCCATGAGCCCGAGTGCCAGCAGGATCACCGCCCCGACGAAGGCGCCGATCGCCGCCAAACCCGCGATCGTGCCCATCGTCGCGAACGCGGCCCCGTAAAGCAGCAGACCGCGCAGGGTGTTGCCCTGGAACAGGGTATTGCGTAGCCCTGCCAGTTGCAGGCCTTCCGGGCTGGCCTTCTGCTCCGGAGTCATCACGGTATACGCGCCGCTGACCTCCGAGTAGGCCTTGCCGCCGGAGGCCGCGTTCATGTGGGCCTGGATGTAGTGGTCCGCATACGCCTTGGCCTCCGGTCCGGTGTCCATCGGACTGCCGGCATAGGGCTTCAGCGCGTCTTGATCGGCTGGCGGGAGTGACTGCAGAGCGGCGCCCTCGGGCATGGTGATGTCCTGCACGCTGAGCTGAGACTCCACCTCATTCCCGATGTAGACGTACGCGTAGGCGAGCAGCCCCCCGGCAACGAGAAGGACGGCCGCGATCAACAATCCGGTAGCCGAGATCAACTTATCGAACGATGCACGCATAGCCGAATTCCTCTAGTGAGTATATGGGAGTAAATGTTCCCCCAGGGACGCTACCCTTCGACCGGTATCGGTGGCGGCGTCTTCGCTCATAGGGGCCTGGGTGCCGCGGCCGAGGTCGAGGCGCGGACCGCGCGGTACGGCCAGAACAGGTTCGCCGCGGGCAAGGTGGAGCTTGAGACCGGCATCCTGTTGACGCTGTTCAACGCGGTCCTGGGGCTGCAGCAGGAGGGCAAGGCCGCCGCGGCCGTCGCGGAGTCCGCGCTGACCGGCGAGAGCCTGCCCGTCTCGAAGGGCACCGAGGCCGTCGCCGGCGGCGCGCTGGTCGCCATGGCCGACGAACGGCTGCACCCGCCCGGCTGGACGGAGATCAGCGCGGTCTGCACCGACCCCGCCCACCGCGGCCAAGGCCTGGCCACCCGCCTGGTGCGGGCGGTCGCAGGTATCCGTGCCCGCGGCGAAATCCCGTTCCTGCACACATCTACCAGGGGTCTACGCTCAGCCCGTCTCCACCCTGGCCCGCGAGCTGATCCGGCTACGGACCGGACGACCCGCCGCCGCTCGGGCCCGTCCCGATCACCTCCGACCCGAACTACCTCGCCATGGTCGGGCGAGACCGAGAGTACCGACCCGATTGACCGCCTGTCCGGCGAACAGGCGGAGACGGCCCGCGTCCGGGTGGTGTAGAACCGGCCGTACGGGGAAGTCACCGTCGTGGCTGGATCCTCGCGATCGTTGTCCTATCATCCGGCTCTGGATGGTGTCCGAGCCCTTTCCGTCGCCGCGGTCCTGCTGTTTCACGGCGGGGTCGGCGCGCTCGGCGGTGGTTTCCTGGGTGTGGACGCGTTCTTCGTGCTCTCCGGTTTCCTGATCACCTCCTTGCTGCTCGCTGAACAACAGCGGTCCGGGCGTATCGATCTGCCCGCCTTCTGGGCGCGCCGGGCTCGCCGGTTGCTGCCGGCGTTGCTGCTCGTCCTCGCCGTTGTGGTGGTCATCGGCCACTGGACGCTGCCCGCCGAGGAACTCCCGGCGCTGCGTCTGGACGTCCTCGCGGCGATCGCCTACGTCGCCAACTGGCGGATGCTGAGTCGCGGCGGCGGCTACTTCGCGGAGACGGCGGGGCCGTCCGCGGTGCAGCACACCTGGTCGCTGGGGATCGAGGAACAGTTCTACCTGTGCTGGCCGCTGCTGGTGGTGGCGTTGCTGGTGTTGGCCCGCCGTCACGGCCGAGCCGTGCTGCTGGTGGTGTGCGGTGCCGGTGCGGCCGGGTCAGCCCTCGCCGCGGCGCGGCTGTTCGAAGCGGCCGGCGTGGACCGGGCCTACTACGGGACCGACACCCGGGCGATGGCCCTGCTGGCCGGGGCGGCGCTGGCCGTCGCGCTGACCGGGCGTACGGCCGACACCGAGACCTGGCCGATGACCGGGCGGCTGCTCGGCGTGCTCGCCGGCGCCGGTGCCGGTGTCACCGGCTGGCTGTGGGTCAACGCCGACGGGGCCGATCCGTGGCTTTACCCCGGTGGCTTCGCCGCCGCCGCGCTGGCCGTCGTCGCCGTCCTCGCCCACGCCGTTATGTGCCCCCGCTCGCCGACGGCGCGGTTGCTGGCCGTCGCCCCTCTGGTCTGGCTCGGGCGGATCTCGTACGGCGTCTACCTGTGGCACTGGCCGCTGTTCCAGTGGCTCAACGCCGAACGTGTCGACTTGACCGGTCCAGGTCTGTTGGCGGCACGGTGCGGGGCCACCCTGGCTGTCGCCACGGCGTCGTATCTGCTGGTGGAGCAGCCGTTGCGGCACGCGCGGTGGAGTCACCGGCCGGCGCTGACACCGACGGTGGCCGGTGGCGCGATGGCGGCGACCGCGGTGCTCGCCGTGCTGGCGACCGTACCGCCGCCGGTGCCTCCCAACCCGGCCATCGACCTCGATCAGGCCCTCGCCGTGCCCACCGCCGAAGCGCGGACGCGCGCGCCGCGCACCGTGGCGACGACGCCACCCCCGATGCGGCGTCCCGGCCGCCGTCCCGGCGCCAAGCCCCGGATCAGCATCTTCGGTGACTCCGTCGCCTGGACGCTCGGCACCTACCTGCCCCCGCAGACGAAGCTCGACGTCGAGACCCGTGGCGTGCAGGGCTGCGGCATCGCCCGGCTACCGGAGATCCGCTACATCGGCTTCGCGCACACCAACTATCCCGGCTGCGACACCTGGGACCGTCGCTGGCGCCGGAACGTGCGCGCCGACGATCCGGACGTGGCGGTGATCCTGCTGGACCGCTGGGAGTTGATGGACCGCAAGCTCAACGGTCGGTACCGGCATGTCGGCCAGCCGGATTATGACACGTACCTGCGCAAGGAACTGGATCTGGCGATCGACATCGTCACCGCACAGGGCGCGCTGCCGGTGCTGCTCACCGCGCCCTACACCCGCCGGGCGGAACGGCCCGACGGCGGGCTGTGGCCGGAGGACCAGCCGCAGCGGGCCGATTCCTGGAACGCCCTGCTGCGTGAGGCAGCCAAGCGCCACGATGCCGTGGTCCTCGACCTCAACCGGCGGGTCTGCCCGGACGGGAAGTTCACCTGGCGGGCCGGCGAGGTACGGATCCGCAGCGACGGCCTGCACTTCACTCCGGACGGGGTACGCCGGCACATTGCGCCGTGGCTGCTCCCGCAACTGGCCCGGCTCGCCGTGCGGGGACCGGAGAGCTGAAGACCGAGGGCGGCTCCCCGCTTGCCTGCGATCGTTATTCGTCCTCGCTGTACGCCTTGTCGTCTTCGTACTCCCTGGGGTCGCCGTACCCGCCGGCCGCCGGGTCGGCGTTGCCGAGCGCCGTCTCACCCGGCATGTCCTCGATCCGCTCCTTCGCTGCGACCCGAAGTTCCTCGTATTCCTCGGCACTGCTCGACATCTGTCCTCCATGGTTCGTGGTCACCCGGCTCCCATCCTGGCCGGGCCGGTCGCCTCAGCTGGGAAGCAGGCGGCGGGCGCGACCCGGTTACCGCCATGTCGGCGGCCGGCTCCCGCGCGGCTGCAACGGGCGCAGGAGCGGACTGGCGGTACCGGCGCCGTCGGCGGCCGCCCGGCGGGTCGCCATCACCGTGCGCGTGCGTCGTACCGGGGATGCCAGCCGAGTTCGGCGCGGGCCCGGGCGCAGTCGAGCAACGGAGTGTCCATGATCAGATCCACCCAGGACGGGTCCAGCCGCTGCAGCCGCAGCCGCCACGTCACGGCGGCAAGCGCTTCAGGGCCTCGCGGGAGGCCGGCAGGTGCCGGCCACCGAGCAGGCGCGCCAGGACCGCGGGAGTCAGCACCGGTTCGCCGGCGACGTTGAAGGTGCCCGCCGCGCGGGCGAGCACGGCTCGGCCCACCAGGTCCGCAACGTCCTGCGCCGCGACCAGCTGTGCCGCGGCGGGCCGGGGCAAAGGCAGCACCGGCACCCGCCGCAGCAGCAGGGCGAGGGGTGCACGGCCGCCCAGGTGCAGCGTCGTGATCGACGCGTAGTCTGCAGCGGCGACCCGGCCGGCGGCCAGGGCGGCGATCACGGTGAGGCGCTCCTCCAGGCCGGAAGCGTGGTTCGGTGTCTCCGCCAGGGCGATGATGGCTTCGGTCAGTGGACCGTGACGTTCTGGCGATACTCGTTCCCGGTGCGGCGACGTCGAGGGAGTGTGCCGATCATCGAGGAACCGGGGCACGCGCACGGCCGGTTGAGCGTTCGTCTCAGCGCGCCAGTTCCGACCGGCCACCCGCACCGGGCTGGTGCCGATCGTGGGATCCGTCGCGGGCTGCCGGCCCTGACGTACGTGTCCGAGCCGGTCGACACGGGGCCGTACCGATTGGTGGTCGTGCTGCATGGCGCAGGCGGGTCGGCGCGGCATGGCCTGCAGCTGATGCTCCCGGTCGCGCCGAGCCGGCGGATGTGGGTTCTCACGGTCGAGGTCCGCGTCCAGCCGGTGCCGGCGCTCGTCGGGCAACTGCGCCAGATGCCCGGAGCGCGGAGCCGGTGGTCTGGCATTAGGCGCTGCCGGATGGGTAGTCGGTGGCGACCCGACGGCAGACGGAGGAATTCATGGCTGGTGCGTGGTTGCTGGGAGCCCAGGCCCGTGACAATCGGGAAGAGCCGCCCCGGGCGGTGCTGGTGGCAGTCGCTCAGGAGGACCGGACGGAGGAAGGCGCACCCGGTACGGACACGTCGCTGCGGGAGCTGGAGCGTCTGGTCGACACCGACGGGCTGACCGCGGTCGAGACAGTGGTACAGAGTCGGAACCGGCCCGATCCGGCGACGTATGTCGGCTCGGGCAAGGCGGATGAGCTTGCCGCGGCGGTGCGACGCTGTGCCGCCGAGGTGGTGATCGTCGACGGTGAGCTGACGCCGGGACAGGCGCGCAACCTGCACGGCCGGCTGGGTGTGCCAGTGGTCGACCGTGCGGCGCTGATCCTGGACATCTTTGCCGAGCATGCCCGTACCAGCGAGGGCCGTATGCAGATCGAACTGGCGCAGATCGCGTATCAGCTGCCCCGGTTGCAGCGCGCCGGTCGCACCATGTCGCGGGTCGGTGGTGGCCGGGTGGTCGGCGGCGCCGGCATGGGTGTGCGTGGTCCCGGTGAAATGCGCCTGGAGATCCAGCGCCGGCGGCTGCGTCGGCGGGCGGCCGGGCTGCGCGAACGAGTGGCCGAGCTGGGTCGGCGCCGCGAACGTACGCAGAGACGCCGTACCCGTCGTCAGGTTCCGTCGGTGGCGATCACCGGCTACACCAATGCCGGCAAGTCGGCGTTGCTCAACCGGCTCACCGGCGCCGATGCGCTCAGTCAGGATGCCCTGTTCGCCACGCTGGACCCGACGGTGTGCAGAACGACGGCCCAGGGTGTCACGTTCACGCTCACCGACACGGTCGGTTTCGTCCGCAACCTGCCGCACCAGCTGATCGAGGCCTTCCGGTCGACGCTCGACGAGGTCACCCGCGCTGACCTGGCATTGCACGTCGTCGACGCGTCTGCGCCCGATGCGCTTGGCCAGATCACCACGGTGCATGAGGTGTTGCGGGGGATCGGCGCGGCATACACCTGCGCGAGGCCGGTCGCAGCATCCCCGCGAGCCGCAGGTCGACCAGGGTCCCGTCGAGGCCCTCGCGGGCGGCGCGCCGATGTGCGGCCGACGGCACGCAGTCGGAGTCCGGGGGACTGGCGCGTCTGTTGATCTCGCACCGCAGGTCGCGAGATTGATTCATGACAATCGTACTTTCGGTTGGTCATTGATCGACCGGTCGGCTACGTTGGACGGACCGGTCAAGAAATGTGCCGAACTACCGACGCGCGGTGACGCCGTAGCGGTGGCACCCTGGCCGGTTCCCCCAAGCCACGTTCGTGTGCCGCTCGCTGTCCCGCGAGATCTTCTGACTTCTCGCATTCGAGAGGACACCATGCACACAACCATGGCGACGTCCGAGACCGCAGCGATCCGGTCAAGGGCGCAGGGCGCCGTCCAGCACCGTCCGACCGAGGCCGACAACCACGCGACCGACCTGGTGCTGGCCCTGGCGGAACTGCCTGTGGACCACCCGGACCGCCCCGCGCTCCGCGGCCGGGCGATCGAGGCCTGGCTGCCGATGGCACAGCGGCTCACCCGCCGCTACGCGGGCCGCGGCGAACCGTTCGACGACCTGCTGCAGACGGCGACGGTCGGACTGATCAAGGCGATAGACGGATTCGACCCGGACCATGGCAGCGACTTCGTCAGCTATGCGATCCCGACCATCCTCGGTGAGGTCAAGCGGCATTTCCGCGACCGCACCTGGTCGATGCGTATTCCACGCCGGTTGCAGGAGATGCGCCTGGCGATCAACCGCGCTCAGGCGGAGCTGACCCAGACCGTGAGCCGGTCACCGACCGTCGCCGACATCGCCGCCCACCTGGGCGTCTGTGAGGAGGCGGTGCTCGAAGGGTTGGAGGGCGGACGCGCCTACCGGGCCGTCTCGTTGTCCGCGCCGGTCGGGGAGACTCCCGGCTCCGAACTGTCCGAGATGATCGGCTCGGAGGACCACGGCTACGAGCTGGCCGAACTGCGCATCGCGATGCCGGCGGCGATGGCCTGTCTGACCGAGCGCGAACAGCGGATCATCGCGCTGCGCTTCTACGGCAACCAGACCCAGGGCGGCATCGCCGCGCAGATCGGCGTCTCGCAGATGCACGTCTCCCGGCTGCTCGCGGGTGCGCTGGCCAAGCTGCGCAAGCACCTCGACCCCGACTGCGCCGCGGCCCTGCGGAGTTAGCGCACGCTGTGGTCACCGGTCGGGTCCTATCAACACACCTGACCTGATGGTCCACGAGCGCCACGGGCGCACGGTCGTGGCACCGCGCCTGAGGCCGTACAGGTGCGGTGCGGACTGTCGGGGGGCGTATTTGATCTTCGGATTCCTGGGGTTGCTGTGGCCCGCGCCGCGGCGGGGGCCGCTGGTCCGGTTGCGGTGCTCGGCGTGGCCGCGGTGCTGTCCAGCCTCGTCGCCACCTTCGGTGCCTGGCAGTGTGATCGACCGGCCTCGGCACGAAAGCCTCGTCTTGTGCGGGGCGGGTCGGCCGTGTCGATGATCTTGAAGGCTGGCGTGAGTTCTGCCGGTCCGGGGGTATGCGGCGCCAATGCGTCTGGCAGTTCTTGATGTCGGGTCGAATGCCGTCAACATGGTGGTTGCGGACACGGACGTGGGTCACGGGGGTGACCTGCCGGTGGTGGCGCATGCGTGGAAGCGGCGGACCTTGCTGGCCCAGACCGTCCGGCGGGACGGCACGATCACGGCGGAGGGTCTGGGCCGCGTCGTCACCGCGGTGGCCGCGGCCGCGAAGGAGGTCCGCCGTACCGATGTCGATCAGCTCTTCGCGTATGCCACGGCCGCGGTCCGGGACGCACCGAACCGTGGGGAGGTGCTCGACGCGGTGGAGTCGGCCACCGGGATCCGCCTGGGCATGCTGTCCGGGGTGGAGGAGGCGAAGTTGACGTTCCTGGCGGCGCGGC